>JANOFW010000104.1:0-20053 GCA_031413835.1 Planctomycetia bacterium | reverse complement strand
GTGGTGGTGGTGGCGGCGGTCGTCGTCGCTAGGCCCGCGCACACGAACTGAATCCAGGAACCAAGGAGCCAGCCATGATCACGTTCTCCCCTGCCATGCGCCTCTCCCTGGCGAGCCTGCTCCTGCTGGGCGCAGCCTTGCCGGCGGTCACCCTGCCTCCCCTGCGCGCCGACGAGGCGCCCACGGCCGCGCAGCTCTTCGACTCCCCCGAAGCCGCCATGAAGGCGCTGGTTGCGGCCCTCAAGGCGAACGACGACGACGCCTTGAAGACCATGGCCGGCTCCGACAGCGACGACGTGATCCAGAGCGGCAAGGATCCCGTCGTGGCCCGGGAGCGCAAGCGCGTGGCCACCATGGCCGAGGAGAAGCTGGTCTTCGAGACGCTCGACGACGGCACCCAGGTGGCGGTGCTAGGCATGAAGGCCTGGCCGATGCCGCTGCCGCTCGCGCCCAAGGACGGCAAGTGGTTCTTCGACGTCGAGCAGGGCCGCGACGAGATGCTGGCCCGGCGCATCGGCCAGCACGAGCTGGCCACGATCCAGACCATGCGCATGCTCGTCGAGGCCCAGGCGGCCTACAAGGCCCAGGACCGTGACGGCGACGGCGTGCTCGAGTACGCCCAGAAGTTCGTCTCCTCGCCCGACAGCAAGGACGGCCTGTTCTGGATCGACCCGGAGGGCGTGAGCGACGACGACCGCAGCCCCCTGGGCGCGTTGGTCGAGGAGCTCTCTCCCTACGTCGCGGGAGAGCGCAAGGGCGTGCCCTACGGCGGCTATCTCTACAAGCTGCTCACGGCGCAGGGCTGCTCGGCCCCGGGCGGCGTCCAGTCGTACCTGAGGGGCGAGAACCTGACGGGCGGCTTCGCCGTGCTCGCGGTCCCGGCCGAGCACCGCAAGACGGGCGTGAAGTCGTTCATCATCAGCCACCGCGGCCGCCTCTTCGAGAAGGACCTCGGCCCCAAGGGCCCGGAGCTGGCCAAGGCCATCACCGCCTTCGAGCCCGACGCCACCTGGGTCAAGCTCGGCAACCCGTAGGTCCAAGATCGTCGGATCCGGGGCCCTAGTGGCGCCCGCCAGAAGTCTCGTGCGCGGGCCCCGCGACACCCGGGCCGAACAGCAGTTCCCCTCGTACGCCCGGCTGCTACGCGTCGGCGCGCTGGATGGGGTGCGGAGGGCCGCCGCGGAGGACGCCGTGTAGTCTTCCTACATCAGGACGACGCGGTGGCCCGAGCGCCCCCAGCCCAGCGCGCCGCACGTCGGCACAAGGGAACTTCGGACGCACGCCACTACGGCGAGCTCACGCAGCGCAAGCCCACGTGCGACATGCCGCTGTCGGGCGTGCAGCCGTGGCGCGCGCTGGGGCGATAGCGCGAGCAATAGGAGTCGTGGCACAGGAACGAGCCGCCCTTCTGCACGCGCTGGGGCATGAAGGGACGCTCCGCGTCGTGGCTCGACTCGGGCCCCTGCGGATCGATCGAGCAGCCCTGCCCGCGGCGGCCGTCGTGCAACTCGCGGTCGTACCAGTCGGCGCACCACTCCCAGACGTTGCCGGACATGTCGTGGAGCCCGTAGCCGTTGGCCGGGAAGGTCTTGACGGGCGCCGTGCGCTCGAAGCCGTCTTCGGCGGTGTTCTTCCACGGGAACTCCCCCTGCCAGACGTTGGCGGGCAAGAACCCCGGTGCGAGCGGCCGTGCGCCCCACACGTAGCGCTGGCCGTCCAGCCCGCCACGAGCCGCGTGCTCCCACTCGGCCTCGGTGGGCAGGCGCTTGCCGGCCCAGCGGGCATAGGCTCGAGCGTCGTCCCAGGACACCTGCACGACCGGGTGCTCGGCGCGCCCTTCGAGGTCGCTGTCCGGGCCCTCGGGATGACGCCAGGAGGCCCCCGGCGTCCAGGCCCACCAGGAGCGGATGTCGTCGAGCGGCACCGGCCCGTCCGTGGGCGAAAACACAAGCGCGCCGGGCACGAGGTCCTCGGGCGCAGGGGGTTGCGTGCCCGGGGGCATCTGCGCCAGGAGTTCCTCGGCCGTGGGCGCGCGCTCGGCCGTGGTCAGGTAGCCCGTGGCCGTGACGAAGACCTCGAACTGGCGGTTGGTCACCTCCGTCACGTCCATCCACAGGCCCGGCACCCGCACCCGGTGCGCAGGTCCCTCGTCGGCCCAGGCGTCGCGGTCGTCCGTGCCCATGGTGAACTCACCGCCCGGGACCCAGACCATGCCCTCGGGGGGCGGGCCGCTGGGCCCCTGCGCGACCCGGTCCGCCGAAGGCGGCTCCTTCCCTCCTGAGCTCGAGCGCCGTAGGAGGACGAACGTCCCCGCCCCCAGGGCCACGATCAACGCCACCAGCAGCGGCGGGGTGAGGCGCACACGCCGATCCTACAGGCGCTAGGATGACTGGATGCGGCGCGTCCTGCTCGTCCTGTTGCTCCTGCCCCTGGCCGCGGCCTGGCTCGCGGGCTGCAGCGGTTCCTGAGGCCCCAAGGGGTGCGGCCCGGGCGGGTCGCGGGGGACGGGCGTGAGCCCCTACACGGGGCGCCACATCGAAGGTGGGCACGGCTGGCGCTGAAGGCGTGCGCGACGCCAGACAGGGCGACCCGCCCTTGACCGCGGGCGCGTAGCGCGGCAGAAAGGGCGCCCCGGCGGCTCGGTCCCCGCCGCAGGAGCCCGGCATGTCGATGCTCGCGGAATTCAAGGCGTTCCTGCTGAAGACGAACGCACTGGCGCTGGCGGTCGGCGTGGTGATCGGCGGCGCGGTCGGGAAGGTCGTCTCCTCGATCGTCGCAGACTTGATCATGCCGATCGTCAGCCTGGTGACGCCGGATGGCGAGTGGAAACAGATCACGGCGGGCCCCAAGGGAGAGTTCAAGATCGGGAGCTTCCTCGGCGCCGTGGTCGACTTCGTCGCGGTGGCCATCGTGATCTTCCTGATCGTGAAGGCGCTGATGCGCGAGAAGCCAGCGCCGCCCCCTCCGCCGACCAAGGACTGCCCGCAGTGCCTCGAGAAGGTGCCTGCGGCCGCCACCCGGTGCCGCGCCTGCACGAGCCCGCTCGGCTGATCGCGTGCACCCGAAGTTCCTTCGTGCCGCTGTGCGGCGCTGGGCTGCGCGCACTCGGGCCACCGCGCCGTCCTAACGAGGCGGGGTCTTGGGAGCGGTGCCGGGGCTCGCACCGACGATGCGCGCCAGGCCGGCGGCGAGGGTCGTGCCTGGGGTCCAGCCGAGCCAGGTGCGCGCGCGCCCGATGTCCGCCAGCGAGTCGCGCACGTCTCCGATGCGCACCGGCTGATGCACGGGCTCGCCCTTGAAGTGGACGGCGCGCGCCACAAGCCTGGCCAGCTCGAGGATGCTCGTACGGTCACCGGCGCCCATGTTGATCGGGCCCTGCACGGCGTCGGGTGCCGTGGCCGCCAGCACGAGGCCCTCGACGAGGTCGCCGATGAAGGTGAAGTCGCGCGTCTGGAGCCCGTCGCCGAAGATCACGGGCGCTCGACCCGCCGCCATTGCCTCCACGAACAGGGGCACGACCGCGGCGTAGCGGCTGCGGGCCGACTGGCGCGGTCCGTAGACGTTGAAGTACCGCAGCGAGACGGTCTCGAGCCCGTACGAGGCGTAGAACGCGCCCATGTAGGCCTCGCCAGCCACCTTGCTGGCGGCGTAGGGCGAACGCGGTGAGACGGGCATCGTCTCGACCTTCGGCAGGGTGGGCGTGTCGCCGTAGACCGACGAGGAAGAGGCGAACACGACCCGCCGCACGTGGGCGTCGCGTGCGGCGAGGAGCACGTTGAGCGTCCCGACGACGTTGACCTCCGTCACCTCGCACGGATCATCGACGCTTCGAGCGACGGCCGCCAGCGCCGCCTGGTGGTAGACGACCTCGGCGCCCTCGACGGAGCTCGCCACCGCCGCACGATCACGAAGATCGCCTTCGATGAGCTGGATCTGCCCCTCGACAGCCGCGAGATTGGCGCGGCTGCCGGTGGAGAAATTGTCGAGCACGACGACCTGGTGGCCAGCGCGAAGGAGCCGGTCCACGAGGTTGGAGCCGATGAAGCCCGCGCCGCCGGTCACGGTCACACGCATCGCAAGGTCCCCCGGCACGGCGCTGCTGGAACGGGTCGAACCGCTGTCGTGCAGACGAGATCGCGCAAGCTCCTGTGCCCTCCGCCTCACGTGTCTCGTGAGCTGGTACCCACCCGGTCCCGCCGACACCCCGAGAGTGTGCCCTGCCCGCGACGCCGGTGCCAGATGGTCACGCCCACCCCGCCCCTGGCAGCGCTGCAGCAAGGACGGCGTCGAGGTCATCGAGATCGGGTGCAATCACGTCGATCTCTTCGAGGAACCGAACCTACGAGCAGGGACGTGACAGTGCGAGCCAGCGACGGCCCGCAGGGCCGGGGCGACCCACCCACCCCTCACCCGCCGCGCCCTGCCTCTGCGGGGGGTTCGTGATCCGTTCGGTGATCGACCTGTGGTTGCATCGTGGCCCGCGGTGGGCCATCCTTCGTACCCCGTCGCCGGTTCATGGGCGCAAGCGCCTGAGCCCCCGGCGCCCCCCGGAGATCGACCTGCCGTGACATCTCGTACGCCTCACACCAAGGGGATCATCCTCGCGGGTGGCGCCGGCACCCGACTCCACCCCCTCACCTTGTCGATCAGCAAGCAGCTGCTGCCCGTCTACGACAAGCCGATGATCTACTACCCGCTGTCCGTCCTCATGCTGGCGGGGATCCGCCAGATCCTGTTGATCTCCACGCCGACCGATGTGCCGCTCTTCGAACGGCTCCTGGGCGACGGTTCGCCGTGGGGCATCGAGATCCAGTACGCGGTGCAGCCCGAGCCCGGCGGCCTCGCGCAGGCCTTCCTCATCGGTCGGGAGTTCATCGCGGGCACGGGCGTGGCGCTCGTGCTGGGCGACAACATCTTTCACGGGCATGGCTTCCGGCCACTCTTGGACTCCGCGGCCCGTCGCGAGGTGGGCGCGACGGTCTTCGCCTACGAGGTCCGCGACCCCGAGCGCTACGGCGTCGTAGAACTCGGCCCTGACGGGCGAGCACTCTCGATCGAAGAGAAGCCGAGCAAGCCGAAGTCGCGCTTGGCCGTGACCGGCCTCTACTTCTACGACAAGCAGGTGGTGGACATCGCGGCCTCCCTCAAGCCCTCGGCGAGAGGCGAGCTCGAGATCACCGATGTGAATCGGCGTTACATGGAGCAAGGGCAGCTGCACGTCGAGAGGCTGAGCCGAGGGTTCGCCTGGCTGGACACCGGGACCCACGAGTCCCTGCTGCAGGCCGCCACCTACGTCCAGACGCTGGAAGCGCGCCAGAGCCTGAAGATCGCCTGCCCGGAGGAGGTCGCTTGGCGCAGCGGGTTCATCGACAAGGCCCGGCTCCTCGACCTGGCGCAGGTCTACCGCAAGAGCGCCTACGGTGACTACCTTCGGGAGATCGCCGGGGACGGCCGGTCGGCCGCCGACTGAGGCGGCCCCGGATCCGCCCGGGTGCCCGCGTGCTCGCGTCGGAGTATCTTGGTCGCCTTGAGCCACCTCGGCCGCCTGGGAGCTCGAGGGACCCTCGTGTGAACGCAGAGCCAGGAGGAGCGGATGCCGTTCGAGTTCTCCCCGCAGGTCCTGAAGGGGCTGGTCCTGATCAAGCCACGCGTCTTCGGCGACCCGCGCGGCTGTTTCTTCGAGTCGTACAAGCGTTCCGAGTTCGAGGCTGCCGGCATTCGGGACTCCTTCGTGCAGGACAACTACTCGATCTCGTCCAAGGGGGTCCTGCGCGGGATCCACTACCAGCTCCCCCCGCGGGCGCAGGGAAAGCTCGTCAGTGTGCCCCGGGGATCCGTCTGGGACGTCTGCGTCGATCTGCGCAAGGACTCGAAGACGTTCGGCCGGTGGTTCGGCGTGACGCTGTCAGAGGAGAACCACCTCATGACCTACGTGCCGCCGGGGTTCGGGCACGGCTTCGTGGTGCTCAGCGAATCCGCGCACTTCCTCTACAAGTGCACACAGGAGTACGATCCGAGCGCGGAGCGCGGCGTCCGCTGGGACGATCCGCAGCTCGCGATCGAATGGCCCCTGCGCGAGGTCATGGTGTCGGCGAAGGACGCCGCCTTGCCGCTGCTGGCGCAGGCCCCCCCGTTCGAGGCCTCCCTCCCGTGATCTGGCTCGTCGGCGGCGAGGGCCTGCTGGGCAGGGAGGTGCGCACCCTCCTGGAGGGGAAGGGGTGGGCCCACTTCTCGACGGGCGCCGAGACGGACATCACGGCGGAGGGCGACGTCCTCCGGGTGGCCGAGGCAGGGCGACCGCACTGGATCGTCAACTGCGCCGCCTATACGGCGGTCGATCGAGCCGAGACCGAGGAAGAGCGCGCCTACGCCGTCAACGCACTCGGAGCCGCGCATCTCGCCCGGGCCGCCCGGGCTCTCGGCGCCCGCCTGATCCACGTCTCCACCGACTATGTGTTCAGCGGGCGGCGCGAAGGCCCCTACCCAGAGGAGGCCGCTCCCGACCCGATCGGGGCCTACGGTCGCACGAAGGCGGCTGGCGAGGCCCTCATCCGCCAGGCCACTCCGCACCACTTCATCGTCCGGACGGCGTGGCTCCACGGACCGCATGGCGCCAGCTTCGTCGCGACCATGCTTCGCCTCATGGCCGAGCGCCCGCAGCTGCGGGTGGTGAACGACCAGCACGGCAGTCCCACCTACACCGCAGATCTTGCCGAAGCTCTGCTGGCCTTCATCGCGCGCGACGCGGGCTGCTTTGGGACGTTTCACTACACGAACGACGGGGCGTGCACATGGCACGCCTTCGCCGAGGAGATCCAGGCGCAGGCCGTCGCCTCCGGCATCCTCAAGGCCCCGGTCCCCATCCTCCCCATCCCGACCTCGGCGTATCCAACCCCCGCCGTACGCCCCGCGAACTCCGTCCTCTCGAAGGAGCGGATCCGGACGGCGTTGTCGCTCTCGATCCCGTCGTGGCAGGATGGTCTGACTCGGCACCTTGGCCGACGGCCAGCCGGGGGCCCCTAGCCATGGGCGCACGAGCACTTACGAACCTCCTGGTCACCGGCGGTGCGGGCTTCATCGGCAGCAACTTCATCCGCTACCTGTTCGAGCAGCCGGACTTTCACGGCCGCATCGTCAACGCTGACGCGCTCACCTATGCGGGCAATCCGGCCAACCTCGCCGGCCTGATGGCCGGCGACCGCTACCGCTTCGAGCACGCGGACATCCGCGACGAGGCTGCGATGCAGCGGCTCTTCTCCGCCTACGAGATCGACACCGTGGTCCACCTCGCGGCCGAGAGCCACGTGGACCGGTCCATCGTCGGCCCGGCGAGCTTCATCACGACGAACATCGTGGGCACGTTCACCCTTCTCGAGGCGGCGCGGACTGCCTGGAAGGACCGCCGGGACGTGCTCTTCCACCACGTGAGCACCGACGAGGTCTACGGATCGTTGGGCGCGAGCGGGTTCTTCGTGGAGGAGACGCGCTACGACCCGCGGAGCCCCTACTCGGCATCGAAGGCCTCCTCCGATCACCTCGTGCGTGCCTACGCCCACACGTACGGTCTGCCCACGACGATCTCGAACTGCTCGAACAACTACGGGCCCTACCAGTTCCCTGAGAAGCTCGTCCCGCTGATGATCCTCAACATGCTGGAAGGGAAGCCCCTCCCGGTCTACGGCGACGGCTCCAACGTCCGGGACTGGCTCTACGTGGAAGACCACGCCTCCGCCCTGTGGGCGATCCTGAAACAGGGCAGGAGCGGCGAGACCTGGAACGTCGGCGGCGAGAACGAGTGGAAGAACATCGACCTGGTACGGTTCCTCTGCGATCTGGTCGCAGAGCAGGCGGGCCGGGATCCAGGCTCGCTCCGCGGCCTCATCCAGCTGGTGAAGGACCGACCGGGGCACGATCAGCGCTATGCGATCGACTGCTCGAAGGCCAAGCACGAGCTCGGTTGGACCCGGGCGCACGACTTCGCGACCGGTCTGCGCAAGACCGTCTCCTGGTACCTGGCCCACGGAGCCTGGGTCGAAGCCATACGGAGCGGCGAGTACCGCACGTGGATCGAGACGAACTACGGATCCCGCACGTAGGCAGCGACGCTAGCGCGCGACGGGCGCGGACTTCTTGAGCAGGAACGCCAGGCTCGCGGCCGTCGTGTCCTTGCCGAGCAGCTGACGCGCTGTGGGGAGCGCCTCCTCGGTCGTGCCCGCGGGCAGCAGCACCAGCATGGGCGCGGTCTTCGCGCCCAGCTGCTCCGCTAGCAGCCGGTCGGGCTCCTTGGCAAGGTCGAGCCTGAGCAGGGTCACGCCCGCCGCGGCGTCGGCGGCGCTCTTGGCGTCGAGCACGGCCTTCTCGAACTTGCGCGCCGCGGCCACCTCGGACTTGGCCGTGCGGTCGCCTTCCTCGAAACGCTCGCGCCCGACGTAGAGCAGCACGGCGGCACCCGCCTCGAGCGCAGCGTCGAGCTCCTTGGAGCTCGCGACCTGCACGCCGTCGAGCTCGTCCACGCGTACCGTCGCAGGCAGGAACGCCATCCTCGTGCGCGGGTGGGCGCGTTCGTAGAGGTCGGCCTGCTCCTGGGCCCACTTCGCGAACGAGCCGGGCGCGTGGGCCTGCGCGTCGGGGCAGCGCGCCGCGACCGCGCCGTCACGCCCCACCACGAAGGCCTGGCAGGAGGGATCGTCGCTGGTGCCGCCGTGCTGCTTGGTCCAGGGGATGATCTTGCCGTTGAGGCCGTCGTAGAGCCACTCGACCGTCTCGAAGCGCTCGAAGAGGGGCGCGAGGTCGGCCTGCTTCTGCACCTGGGCACGCCAGGCGTCACACGGGCTTCAGACGCCTGTCTTCCAGACCGTCACCACCAGCAACGGCTTCTGGCTGCGCTTCGCCGCCTCGAGGCCCGCCTCGAGCGTCGGATGCCAGACTTGCTCTCCAGCCTCTGCGACCCCCACGACGGCAAGCGCCCCCACGGCCACGAGACGGGTCAAGAACCGGTGGGCGGCGCGCATGAACCGAACTCCTTGCAGCCCAGATGCTAGCGCGGATCGAGGCTTTCAGGCGTGCGCGGGCGGGCCCGACGGCGGCGCGCCGTTCTGGGAGTCGCTGCGCGTCTTGCGCAGGGAGAGCCAGACGCCGGCGCCCAGGATCAGGACGATCGCGCCCAGCGAGACGGGGGCGGAGACGTGGACCACGTCGCTCAGCAGCATCTTGATGCCGATGAACAACAGCAGCACGATGAGGCACAGTTTCATGTAGTGCAGCCGGCCCATCAGGTCGCTGACGGCGAAGAACAGCGAGCGCAGGCCCAGGATGGCGAAGACGTTGCTGGTGAAGACCAGGAACGGGTCGGTCGTGATGCTGAAGACGGCCGGGATCGAGTCCACGGCGAAGATCAGGTCGGTGACCTCCACCGTGATCAGCACCAGGAACATGGGAGTCATGGCCCGGGTGCCGTCGGCCAGGCGTGTGAAGAAGCGCTGCCCGTCGTAGGCGGGGCTGACGGGATAGAGTCGGCGTGCCAGACGGATCAGCGCCGTCTTGTCGGGGTGGATCTCCTCGGAGTCCTTGTCCATCAGCATCTTGAAGGCCGTGAGCAGCAAGAGGCCTCCGAAGACGTACATCATCCAGTCGAAGCGCTGGATCAGTGCGGCGCCCACCGCGATCATGATGCCGCGCATGATGAGCGCGCCCAGCACGCCCCAGAACAGCACGCGGTGCTGGTACTGCGCCGGCACCTTGAAGTGCGCGAAGATGAGCGCGATGACGAACATGTTGTCCACGCTCAGGCTCTGCTCGACCAGGTAGCCCTGCACGTAGAGCAGCGCGGCCTCCGTGCCTCCGATGTTGCTGGGCGCGCACACGCCCAGCCCGCAGATCTGGTTCTCGTAAAGGAACCAGATCACCACCGTGAACAGCAGCGAGAGGCTGGCCCAGATCCCGGTCCAGGTCAGGGCCTCCTTGGCCTTGACGACGTGGGCCGCGCGATGGAACACGCCCAGATCGATGGCCAGGGCGGCCAGCACGAAGGCGACGAACCCGGCGTAGAGCCAGAAGATGCTCGTACTCGCCAGTACGACGGTAGGGAAGCCGGTGTAGAGCCAGGACATGCGTGCGCTCCGGTCCCCCCAGCGGGACCGCGCGCGAGCATAGGTAGAAGGAGGCGGCCCCCAACCGAAACCGGCCCTGCCCCGGACGTAGAATCGGGGGGTTGCGCACGGAGGCCCGGATGCGGCGTTGGCTGGCCTTGCTGCTGCCGGCCCTGGTGGCCCTGCGCCCCGGGCCCGCCCCCGCAGCCCCCGAAGGAACGGCTCCTCGACGCCTGGCCAGCGGGCTCGAGGTGATCCTGACGCCCCTGCCACGCGCCCAGCGCACGGCGCTGGCCCTCGTGGTCCGGGTGGGAGAGCACCACGACCCGGCGGGCAAGAGCGGCCTCGCGCACCTGGTCGAGCACTGCCTCGTGACGGCGGCCGCGGGCGACTGCCCCGCGCGCACCTACGAGGCGCTCGCCCAGCGCTACCCCGACGGCTCGACGGCGCAGACCTCCGATCGGCACACCCTCGTGGCCTACGTGTTCCCGCCCGAGCGGCTGGAGGAGGAGCTGCGCGAGGCGGCCGCCAGGCTCAGCGATCTGCGGATCACGGCCGACGACGTGGCGCGCGAGAAGCCGCGCGTGCTGGCCGAGGTGGCGAACATGTTCGAGGGCCTCCCGGGCCTCGCGGCCATGAACCGCGCCCGTCAGCGCCTGCTGCCCACGCCCTCCGGAGGGCGTCGCGCGGGGCTGCCGGCGCACGTCGGGACGCTCACGCTCGAGGAGGTCCTCGCGCACGTCACCAAGCATTACCGCGCCGGCAACGCGCTGCTGTCGCTGGCGGGGCCCTTCGACGAGGCGCCCACGCGCGCCCTCGTGCAGCAGCTCTTCGCCGACCTGCCGCACGGCGAGCCGCCCGCGCTGCTCGTGGCGCCGGTGGCGGTCGCGCCGCCTGGGCTCGACGTGCTTCGGCGGCCCCTGCCCCCCGGCGAGTCGGCGCGCGCCACGTTGGCCTTCGCGGCGCCCGACCCCTCGAGCCCCGACTACGCGCCCTTCGTGACCCTGCTGGCCCGGCTCTTCGACGCCCAGGCCCCCTTCAAGGTCTTCCCCCCGCCGCTCTACTTCGCCCCCCTCGATGAGCCGGGCGCCGCCTACGTAAGCACCGCGCTCGAGCCCGACGAGAGCCCCGAGGCCGCGGTGGCCCGCCTGCAAGCCAGGGTGACGGCCGCCGTGAGCGCGCCCTCCTCTCCCGCCGACGCGGCGCGCGTGCTCAACACCTACGGCCTGCTGCTCGGCGTGCGGGCCGCCTCCACTACCCAGCAGGCCCAGAACCCCTACCTCGCCGCCATGGGCCCGGCCGTGCGCCATGTGCTCGGCCTGGACCCGGAACGGCTGCGCCGGGAGCTGGGCCAGGTGGGCAGCCTGCCCCTGGGCAAGATCGCCGCGCGGCTCTTCGATCCCCTCAAGGCGGGGGCCGCCGTCGTCACCGCCGCCCCCTGACCGGACGCACTCACTCGTCGCGTGCGGCCTCGATCACTGCCTCGGCCACGAAGATCGGCTTGGAGAGCGCCGTGGCCAACGCCAGCGCGTCGCTGGGACGCGCATCGACGTCCACCGTGCTGCCGTCGGCGCGTGTCAGGCGCAGCACGGCGTAGAACGTGTGTTCCTTGAGCTCGGTGATGTCCACACGGTCGAGGACGGCGCCGGAGGCCGTGAGCAGGGAGGCCAGGAGCTCGTGGGTCAGGGGGCGCGGGGGCGGGATCCCCTTGACGAAGCGATCGACGGCCTGCACCTCGTTCCACCCGATGACGATGGTCAAGGTGCGGCCACCGTCCTTCCCGGAACGCTCCGGCTTGCCGCCTGCCTTCTCGCCAGCGCTCTTCTTGACGCCTCTCCCTTCGACCCCCTCCGCCTCCACCCCCTCCTTCTCGACCCCCTCTTTCTCGACCAGGGTGACGTACTGGCGGTCGGCCGTGTCGTTGACGTGGATGCTGCGAAGTTCCATCCGCACCACGAGAAACGGCTCCCGAACCTGGGTTGCCAGCCGATCCTACCAGGGTCGGCCGAGGCATGGTTGAAGATGAGCATGGAACCCACCGTCTCCCTCGTGCGCGTGCGCCGCGGCGGTCACGTGGAGTCGCTCCACCGCGGGCTCGTGGCGGTCTGGGAGGGCACGCGCCTCAGGGCCGTGCTCGGCGATCCGCAAGCGCTGACCTTCTACCGCTCGTCGAGCAAGCCGCTCCAGGCCCTCGCGGCCGTGACCCTCGGGGCCGCCGACGCCTACGGGCTCACGCCCGACGAGCTGGCCCTGGCCAGCGGCAGCCATAGCGGGGCGCCGCTCCACGTCGCCGCGGCTCGCTCGATCCTGAGCAAGGCCCAGGTGCCCGAGGCCGCGCTGGGCTGCGGCGGCCACTGGTCCATCGACGCCGATGTGGCTCACCAGCAGCGGCTGACGGCGAGCAGCCCAAGCGCCGTGCTCTCGAACTGCTCCGGCAAGCACGCGCTGATGCTGGCGGGCGCTCGGCGCATGGGCGCCACCCTGCACGACTACCTCGCCCCCGCCCACCCGCTGCAACGGCAGATCCGCGAGGACGTGGCGCGCTTCGCCGGGCTCGCCTCCGAGCAGGCCGCCGTGACGATCGACGGCTGCAGCGCGCCCACCTTCGCCGTGCCGCTCGCCGCCATGGCCTGCTCCATCGCCCGGCTGGCCGCGCCCTTCGATGTGCCCGAGCCGCTGGCGCGCGCGGCCACGCGCCTGGTGGAGGCCATGCGCGCGCATCCGGAGATGGTCGCGGGCGACGGGCGCTTCGACACCGAGCTGATGCGCGCGGGCGCGGGCGCCTTCGTGGCCAAGGGCGGCGCCGAGGGCGTGCACGTCGTGGCCGTGCCGCGCCTGGCGCTGGGGCTGGTCGTCAAGGTCGAGGACGGCAGCGACCGCGGCTACCGCCTGGTGGTCGTCGAGGTGCTGCGCCGGCTGGGTCTGCTCTCGGAGGCGCAGGCCTCGACCCTGGCCGAGAAGCAGGGCCACAAGACGCAGAAGAACTTCGCCGGCCGCACCATTGGAGAGCTCGAGGTGCTGCTGCCGACCTCCTTCCCGTAGGCGGCGCAGAGCGCCGCCGACGCTGAACCGCGGACCATGGGGCACGCCGCGTGGGTACAGTCGGACCTTGTGAGGAGCTCCCGCGACCCCGGCCCGCCGCCCCCGCGCCCCCGAGAGGCCCACAAGGCGTCGGTGGGCCGGGTGCTGGTGGTGGGCGGCTCGCGCGACATGGCGGGGGCGCCGTTCCTGGCCGCCTACGGGGCCCTGCGCGCCGGAGCCGGGCTCGTGCGGGCCGCCGTCCCGCGCGAGATCCAGCCGGTCGTGGCGGGCTACGCGCCCGAGGTGCTCACGGCCGGGCTGGCCGCCACGCCTCTGGGCGGGCTGGCGCTGGCGGCGCTCAGCGCTGTGCTGCGTCTGGCCGACGGCTACGACGCCGTGGTGCTGGGCCCCGGAGCGGGTCGCGAGCGCGCCACGCTGCGCCTCTTGCTCGCGCTCGGCCGGGACCTGGGTCTGCCCCTGGTGCTGGACGCCGATGCGCTCTTCGCGCTGGCCGCCGCGCCGCGTGCGCTGCGTGCGCTGCGTCGCCGCACCAGCGCCACGGTGCTCACTCCGCACGAGGGCGAAGCCGCCCGGCTGCTCGGCTGCTCGGCAGCCGCCGTGCGCGCTGATCGCGAACGCTCGGCGCGCCGACTCGCCTCCCTGAGCGGGGCCACGCTGGTACTCAAGGGGCCGGAGACGCTCGTCTGCCACGGAGCGTGGCTCTGGCGCTCGAGAGCCGGGGGGCCCCTGCTCGCGGCGGGCGGCACCGGGGACGTGCTGGCCGGCGTCACCGCGGCGCTGCTCGCCGCGGCTCCCGAGGACCCCTTCACGTCGGCCTGTCGTGCCGTGGCCTGGCACGCACGCGCAGGCGACGCGCTCGCGCGTCGGCTGCGGACCGACCGCGGCGTCCTGGCGCGCGAGATCGCCGATGAGCTGCCGCGCCTGTCGCGGGCGCCCCGGAGTCGCGCATGAGGCTCGCGGCGCACGCGGCCCCGGCGCTGCTGCTCGGCGCGCTGCTGCTCGGGCCGGCGCCGCTTGCCGCCGACGAAGCGCCGCTGCCCGGACGCTTGGCCGGTCTCGAGCTCGACGCCGAGACATGCGCGCGCTGGGACGCGCGCATCGCCGCCCTGGCCGCGGCGCTCACGACGGGCGACGCGGTCACGCTGCGTGCCACGCGCGTGGACCTGCGCCGCGGCGGGCTGCCGGCGCTGGCCCGCCTCGCACGCGCGTTGGGCGCGGACACAACCGACGAGCGCCTCGCCGGCCAGCTCCTGCGCGTGGTGGCGGCGCTCGAAGAGCCGGAGGCCCAGGCGCTGCTGGTGGCGGCGGCCCGCGCGCCGAGCGCCGGGCTGCGCGCGCTCGCGGCCGACGGCCTGGCGCGCGACGGCACGCCCGCAGGTCTCGCGGCGCTGCTCGAGCTCGCGCACGATCCGCTCCCGGGCGTACGCGCCGCGGCGCAGCGAGCGCTGTTCGTGCGCGAGGCTCCCGAGGCCGTGGCCGCGCGCTGTCGTCTGCCGATCGATCCCGACCCGGCGCTCGAGGCCCGGCGGCTCACTCTCCACCGGCTGCGCGGCGACGCCGGCCCCGAGCTCCAGGCGCTCGCCCTAGGCCTGTGGCGCGCGGGAGCCAGCCCCGCGCTGCGGCTCGCCGCGGCGCGGCTGCTCGCCACGCCGGGGCTGACGACCTCGACGCCGCTGCTGCTCGAGATCGTGCACGAGACGGGTTGGGGTGCGGCGGCGGCCGTCGCCCAACGCTGGGCCGGCGGCCAGGCCTTGAGCGCCCACGATCCGCTGGAGGAGCGGCGCGCAGCGGTGGAAGCCGCGCTCGCGGTCTTGCCGCGCCCCGACCTGGAGCCTGAGACGCGCCGCGCGCTGATCGACCGCTGCGTGGAGTGGGTCGCCCATCCCACGCCCATGAACCCCCGCGAGCCCGACCCGATCCCGGAGCACGCCCTGCGGCGGCGCCTGCCGGAGCTGGGCGCGGAGGTGGTCAGCGCGCTCGAGCGGCGCTTCGAGGTGGGCGGGTTCAGCGCGCCGCGCGAAGGCACGATGCTGCTCGCCGAGCTCCCCGCCGACCTGGCCCTGCCGCTCCTGGCACGCCTGCTCGACCGGGCGCGGCCGCAGCCCGTGCGCGCCGCCGCCAGCGGGGCCCTGCGCATGCTGGGCCGGATCGGCTCGCAAGCCCAGGCGCGCCTGCTGGTGGAGCCCGAGGAGGAGCCCTCGATCCGCCGGGACGCGATCGGGGCGCTCGCCGCCGAGACGGCCCCCTGGGCCCTGGGCGTGCTGGGCGGCCTGCTCGATGCGCCCGCGGCCGAAACCGTGGAAGCGGCGCTCGACGCGCTCGAGGAGCGTGGCGAGCCAGAGGCTCGCGCGCTCTACGAGGCCTACGTGCTGGCAGGGCGCTGCCCGGAGCAGCGCGTGCACACGCGCCTGGCGCGTCTGCTCGTGCGCTGGAACGACGACGCCCGCGGCACCTGGCGCTCGGCGCTCAAGAGCGAGCACGCCGAGCTGCGCGCCGCGGCGCTGGCCCTGGCCGCGCGCTTCCCGCAAGCACGGCTGAGCGAGGTGCTGCCGGACCTCACCGCCTACGAGTCCCGGCTCGCGGGAGCCAAGGAGGTCGAAGCCTGGCTGGGCGCGCTCTCCCGAGCGGCGGCACCCCAGGCCCTCACCTACATCCGCGCGCGCTGGCTCGACTTCCCGGTGGGGCCGAGCCTGGAGAGCACGCGCTGCCGGGCGCTGGCCGCCCTGGACGTGGTGCGCGAGGCCGCGCACGCTCCCGCGGCCGTGGACCTGCTGCTCGAGAAGGCAGGGGATGCCTCCGAGCCCGCGCTGCTCGCCCATGCGCTCGAGGCCCTGGGCGGACGGCACGGGCACCGTGACGGCGAGATCGATGCCTGGTTCTCGCGGCTGCTGGAGGGACGGGGCGTCGAGGGTGGGGCCGAGAAGCGGGCCGACGTGGCCGCGAGCGTCGTGGACGCGCTGCAGCGCCCGGGCCGCGGAGACCTTACGGGCCTGCTGCTGCCGCTGCTCGAACGGCTGGCGCCGGACGCGGAGCATGCGCACCGCAGCGTGGTCCTGCTGCGCGCGCTGGCCCACCAACCCTGGGGACGCGTCGAGCCGGCCGTGCTCGCGCTGGCCTTGGATCCCACCCTGCCCACGGCCGTGCGCGCGGCCGCTGGCTGGCTCCTGGCCGGACGCGTCGGATCCGCGTCGCGCGAGCGCTTGGCCCTCGCGCTGCTCGACCGACGCCAGGGCGAGTCGGAGCCCGAGGTGCTGCTGGCGCTCGCCGCCGCCGCGGGCCGGGGCGGCGGCCCCGAGCTCGCCGAGCGCTTCGTGGCCGCCCTGGAGCAAGAGCTCGCGGCCTTCCACGGAGGGGAGGCGCCACCCGATCCCTTCGCCCCGCGCCTGGACGCGCTGCCCGTGCGCGTGCAGGCCCTCGCCGCCGCCGCCGCCCACGCCGGCACCGGCCCGCTGCTCGATCGGCTGGCGCGGCTGCTCGTAGACGCGCGTCACGCGCCCTGGGCCGAACGCGTGCTGCACCTGGGGGCGCTCGCCGGCAGCGCGCCCGACGCGCTGGCCGCGCTCGCGCCGGCAGGCGACCCGCGCCGCGGACGGCTCGAGACGGGCGAGGAGCAGGCCTCCGTGCTGCCGCCCGAGGTGGCGCAGATCGCCCTAGGCCTGAAGGCCGTGGGCGACGAGGCGCTGGCGCAGGCCCTCACCCGCGTGCTGGCCGAGGAGGGAGCGCTGGCGCGCTTCGCGGCCTTCCCGGACGCCTGGCCCGCCAAGCTGGCCCTGCTGCTCCACGACCCGCGCAGCGGCGACCTCGCGCGGGCCGCCGCCGTGCTCGAGGAGGCCGTGGCCACGCTCGAGCCCGTGGGCGGGCCCTTTGATCTTGCCATGCAGCTGGACGCCGCGACCCGAGCCGCCGAGCGCGGCGCGTTCGACGAGGCCGCCCGCGCCGCCCACACGGCACGCTCCCTGCTGGCGCGACGCGGCGAGGAGCTCCACGGCGCGGCGGTGCGCGCCTGGACGCGGCTGCGCGCGCTCGAGCTGGCTTGGGGCGCCGCCGCGCTCACCGCCCCCGACCAGGAGGGGCTCGCCCGCGCGCGCCTCAACGCTGCCTTTGCGCTGGCCGGCGACGACGACGCCACGCTCCTGGCCGAGCTGGCACGCGTGACCGCCCGCAGCGGACTCGATCCCGAGCGGGCCGAGGCCTGGGCGCGCCACGCGCTGGCCCTCGAGCGCCGCGCCGACGGCGAGGAGAGCCTGGAGCGGACCGCCGCCCTGGCCGAGGTGCTGCTGCGCCGGGGTCGCCCGGGCGCCGCCGCGCGCCGCCTGGGCGACGCGCTCGGACGCCTCACCCGCCCGGAGCACGGACGCCTGCATCTCTGGCACGCGCGCGCCTTGTGCGACCACGGCGACCAGGCCGGCGCTCTCGCCGCCCTGCGCCGCGCGCTCCTGATCGAATCCACCCTCGCCGAAGGTCTCGCCAGCGACCCCTGGCTCACCCCCCTGGTCGAGAGCGGCGCCCTCGCGACGCTGCTCCTCGAGGTCGAGGCCGCCCGCAACGCCGGCGAAGAAGAGTAGGGTCGCCCCTACGCGCGGCCGGCCAACCAGACAATCGCGTTGTGGATCAGGGCGTACCACTTGCCGCTCTGCTGACCGCTGCGCAGGGTGTCGTCGGCGATCTGCTGGGCGCCGAACCAGAGGACGCGGCCGGAAGCGGGCGCGCCCTGGACGTACATCGGCAGCGGCTTGCCGGACGGCGGGCGCGCCTCGACCAGCACCACGCTGCCGGGCTTGAGCGCTTCGACGGGGTAGCAGAACTGCGTGCCCCAGGGGGGTGTCGCGGCGGCGCCCAGCTGCCAGATGCGACGGCTCCACTCGGGCCAGAAGACGATGCGCGAGGCGGGATGCTTCTCGCCCTCGGTGCTGAGCGCGAAGGGCGCCTCCCGGCCGAAGACGCCGGGCACCGACGGGCCACGGATGGGCGCGGCGCGTTCCACGGGCAGCAGCGCCGCCAGCGACGGCTCGGTCAAGAGGCCGTGCACCTCGGGAGCAGGCACGCCGCGCAGCGAGACCTGCGGGAGGCCCGGCTGCGCCCACAGACCCAGGCTGCCGGCGCGCACGCGGCTCGCGACGCTCTCCCAGAGCGCGGGCTCGAACTCGTTCGGATCGACGTCGCTCAAGACCAGCACGTCGAACCCCTGCGCGTCGAACCATGCGGCGCTGAGCCTCTCGCCCGCGGGTGGGACCGGGCCTTGGCCGAAGGCCGGCACGCCGGGCGTGTCCTCGAGAGCGTAGCCGCTCACCTCGATCTGGCGATCGGAGCGCAGCGCCATTTCCATCACGCGGGCCCAGCGCTGCGTCATGCGCGTCATGAGCAGCAGCACCCTGAGCGGGCGCTCGACGCGCAGCATCTCGGGCTCGGGCTCGTCCGCGGGCGAGTCGCCGGCCGGGGGCGGGGGGCTGGGTGCCTGCAGCTCGGGACCCGTCCCCTTGGGACCGTCGGGCCCGCCGCCGGGGCTGTCCACCTCGCCACCGCCCTGGAACAGGTTGGGGCCGAAGAGCAGAGCCGCCGTGGCGAGCAGCAGCACGAGCACGATCAATCCGAGGCGCATGACGCGATCTCCGGGTCAGTCTTGGCGCTTGTACCACTCGGTGGAGGCCCCGCGGTGGGGCAAGGTGGCGGCGAGCAGGGCGCGCTCCTGGACGGGCGTGAGGCGCCGGGCCTCGCGAGCGACGTCGGCGGCCAGGCGCACCTGCTCGGGCGTCGAGCAGCCCACGATGGCGGTGGACACGTCGAGCCCGTAGGCGTAGCGCAGGCAGTCGCCGGCGTCGATGCCCAGCTGCGGCAGCTTGCCCGAGGCGAAGACCTTCATCGCGATGCGCGCCAGGCCGCGCTTGACCGCGGCCGGCAGCGTGCCCTCGACGAAGGAGCGATGGTGCGGGTCGACGCAGTTGAGCGGGAAGAGCAGTGCATCGAAGCCGTAACGCTCGATGGCGGTGCGCATCACCTGCGGATCGCGGTGGCCCGTGACGCCGATGAAGCGCACGAGCTTCTCCTCGCGCGCCTTCTCGAGAGCGGCCAGCGGGCCGTCCTTGGCGAGCGCGCGCTCCATATCGGCGGCGTCGCCCACCGCGTGCACCTGCACGAGGTCGATCTGCGCGACCCCCAGCCGCTCGAGGCTCTGCTCGAGGTCGCGGCGCGCGTCGGACGCCGTGCGCGTGTGGGTCTTGGTCGCCAGCACGAACGACGACCTCGCCCGCCCCTTGATGGCCAGCCCCACCCGCCGCTCGCTCTGCCCCTCGGCGTAGCTGGGCGCGGTGTCCAAGTACGTACAACCCAGATCGAGCGCCAGCCGCGCCAGCGCTACGCCCGCCTCCTCATCCGGCAGCGAGCCCAACGGAAAGCACCCCAACCCGAACACGCTCACCTTGAGCCCCGTCTTGCCAAAGTCGCGCAGCGGCATCGGCCGCACGGGCGCCGCAACCGCCGGCGGCGGATCGGCCTCGGCCCGCGCGCTCACGCCCAGGACGGCCGCCCCCAGCGCCCCCGCAATCACCTCCCGCCGATTCGTCCCTGCAACGCCAAGCCGTCTCACAAGGGGGTCTCTCTCGCGCAGCATCGGTCCGAGGATACCCCCGACACGCGTGTGCCATTTCCGGTGCGGACCCGTTCGGGCCCGCGAGGCCGTCGCCGCGCCACCGACCCGCTGGCTGGGGTGCGGAGGGCCGCCGCGGAGGACGCCATGCAGCCTGTCTACACGAGTCTGCCTACATCAGGACGACGCGGTGGCCCGAGCGCCCCCAGACCAGCGGGTCGCACGACCTACGGGAACGTACCGCGCAACGCCCGCCGTGCGTTGACGATCTTGCGCCCATCGCGTGTCTTCATGCGCGCCCGGAAGCCCTGCCAGCGCTTCTTCACCTTGGAGTTGCGGA
>JANOFW010000103.1:0-9879 GCA_031413835.1 Planctomycetia bacterium | reverse complement strand
CGGGGGCACCCCTATACTCCCCCGCCTTCCACCGAGGGACCGACCATGGCCGCCGCTTCCCGAGGCGAACGCGAGCCCCGCAAGGGCGGCGCGGCGCCGGCACCCACCCGCTCCGCCAAGCGCGTGGAGGAGGAGGAGGTCGCCCGCCCGTCGCGCTCCTCCCGCCCGACCGCTTCCTCGGGCCTGGGCCTGGGCGTCAAGGTGGGGCTGATCACGGCCCTCGCGACGGCCGCCATGCTGGCGGCGGCCGTGCTGCCGGGACGCGGCGACAGCGGCGCCGCCGCGCGCGACGCGGCCACGGTCGAGGAGGCGGGCCTGCAGGCGGTCGGCACGCTGGCGGCGATCGACTCCACCTTCTGGCTGGGCGGCGCGAGCGCGGGCGAGGCCAAGCCCTACGACCTGCTCAAGAAGAACCTCGAGAAGCTGTTCGGCGAGCAAGGGCGGCGCTTCATCGACGACCAGGAAGGCGAGATCAAGCGCGTCGATCCGAACGAGGAGCCCGACGAGCGCGAGGACCGCAACCGCCGCGCGAAGCAGTTCGAGGAGGCCGTGGACCAGCTCGGCCAGGGTGCGGGCGTGGATGCCAAGCTGCGCGCCAAGAGCCTGCTCAGCCGGGTCTCTCGCCCCTCCACGCCGGGCTCCGCCTTCGAGGTCAGCGCGGCCTGGGTGCGCGGCGGCCGGGCTCCCAAGCTCGGCGCGTTCATCGCGGGCACGCGCGACGAGTCCACCTTGATCTACGACGCCGCGCAGGTGCCCGCGACCTCTCCCTTCTCGCTGCCGGGGGTCATCCGCGAGGGCAGCACCGACTTCCCCGTGCGCGTCTTCGGGGCCCACGCGCAGGGCAAGTCGGCCGCGACGGTCTTCGTGGCCGTGAGCGGCAACCCCACGCCGCCCAAGAGCGACACGCTGGGCCTCTTGATGCTGATCGTGGGGCCGCTCGTGGTCGGTCTGGCGGGCTTCGCCGTGGCCAACGGGCAGGCCGGCCAGCTGCGCAGCCTCGCGCGCGAGCTCGACAAGCTCGGCAGCTCCGGGGACCCCACGCGCTCCGTGCGCGCGCAGGGGGCCGAGGCCTCGGCCGTGGCGCGCGCCGTCGAGCGCATGCTGGGCAACATCGACTTCCGCCAGCAGCAGGGCGGCGGGCAGATGGCCGACATGGACGCCATCGTGGACCGCGACCGCAAGCTGGCCTCCGAGATCCACGAAGGCCTGATCAACAAGCACCCGCCACGCCTCTCGGACTACGAGGTCGAGACGCTCTTCAAGCCGGGCTTCGAGGTGGGCGGCGACCACTTCGAGTACTTCCGCATCGACGACGACCACCTGGGCATCATCCTGCTCGACACCAACGTGCGCGGCATCCCGGCGGCCCTGGTGATGTCGGCCACGCGCTCCTACGTGCGCGCGGCCGCGCCGGGCAACCTCTCCCCCGCCGCCGTCTTGAAGCAGGTCAACCGCCATCTCGCCGGCGAGCTCCCGCCGGGGCGGCACGTGACCGCGCTCTACGTCGTGCTCGACACCGCGCAGGGCAAGGCCACGATGGCCAGCGCCGGCCACCTGCCCGTGCTCGTCTTCCGGCAGGCCACGGGGAAGATCGCCAAGGCCAACCCCGCCGGCATCGCCATGGGCCTGGACGTGGGCCCGGTCTTCGACCGCGAGCTGGAGGAGGGCGACGTGCCGCTGGGCCCGGGCGATCGGCTGGTCTTCTACACCGACGGCGCGCTCAAGATCGCCAACGAGACCGGCGAGGAGTTCGGCGAGCAGCGCTTCTACGGCGCGGTGAGCCGCGAGGCCCCGAAGAACTCGCAGGCCTTCGTCAACTTCGTAGGCAGCGCCATCGACCAGTTCCACCTGACCACGCCGCAGAACGACGACGTGACGATCTCGACGGTCAAACGTCTCCGGTGAGCGGAGGGCGCAAGCGGACGGCCGGACCGAGAGGCTCGGCCAAGCAGGCCGGCCCCCCCACCACGCTCGAGGGGTTCCAGGCCCAGATCGAGGCTCTCTACGGCCGCCGGGATCGGGAGCGCGGGCTGGCGACCACCTTCATGTGGTTCGCCGAGGAGGTCGGCGAGCTCTCGCGGGCGCTGCGGCGCAGCGACCGCGCGAACCTCGAGGAGGAGTTCGCCGACGTGCTGGCCTGGCTGGCGACGCTGGCCTCCATGGCCGGCGTCGATCTGGCCCGGGCTACGAACAAGTACCTGCATGGCTGTCCCCGCTGCCAGATGACGCCCTGCGGCTGCCCGCACAGGCGCCAGGCCCTTCCGCAGTAGCTTCCGTAACACGTTTCCATGGCGTGGCTTGGGAGCGACGACGGATTTTCTCGCCAAGCGACTTGCATACCTTGCGTTGCAAGGTAATGTGTCATCGTCTGCTTGGGACGACGAGCGTCTCCCCCCCCTGGCTCAGGCGGCTCAAGCACGCAACGGGTGACGGCCCCCCGGCTCACGAAGCCGGGGGGCCGATTTCGTTTCCGGCTCGCTCCCGAAGGCGCCGTCCAAGGCCCCGGTGGTGGCTCCCGAGCCCCGTAAGTCGGCCAATGGCCTTGTGCTAGAGTGCGCCACCTCGTCCCCCGACCGCCTGCCGAAGGCGCGCTGGGCGTGCGAGCAGTCGGGTGGTCGGCGCCAGCCCCCCCACGCCGGAGCCCTTGGCTCTAGGCGGGGGGCGCGAGCGCCGACTTTGGGTAGTGGGTAGGTGGGACCAGCCCCAGGCGGGCCGGCCCTCGGGAGGCTTGCCGCCATGAACTTCCAGCGCATCACCCTGGGCCTGGCCCTGACGGCCCTCGTAGGCGCCTGCCGCAGCACCCCGCTCGACAACGTCTGGCCGGGCTGCGCGGTCTGCCCCCCGGTGTGCGCTCCCGTGGCCGTCTGCGCGCCGGTGTGCGAGGCGGTGCCCTGGTCGGTCGAGTTCGACGAGCGCATCTCGCCCGTCGTGGACTGCAACCCCGTGCGCACGCAGCACACGCTGGTCGCCACCGTCAAGGACCAGTGCGGCAACCCCCTCCCCGGCCAGCGCGTGGAGTGGATCCTGGCCCGCTACCCCGAGGCGGTCGGCGACATCGTCGCCCACGACGACCAGTACGGCGTCGGCTCCATCGCGCCCGTCCGCGGCGCGCACGTCGGCAACAACGGCAACAAGATCGACAACCACTACGCCATCTCGGTGACCAACTACGGCGCCGAGAGCATCGACGCCGGCAACAACCACCCCTACACCTCGCCCAACGGCTCGCGCCTGCCCGACATCACCGTGAACCGCGGCCAGTCCTGGATCACGATCACCTCGGGCCGCGAGGGCGTGACCGAGATCATCGCCTTCGTGCCCGCCATCCGCGACGGCACCAAGCACAAGATCTGGGCCAAGAAGGTCTGGGCCGACTACGACGTCGTGTTCCCGGAGGACGCCGTCAACGTCCTGCCCAACGAGGTGCACTCCTTCGTCGTCAGCGTGACGCGCACCGACGGCTCGGGCATCCCCGGACAGCCCGTCGAGGCCGAGATCCTCGACGGCCCCCAGGCCGTGTTCGCCGCGAGCGGCGGCCCCACGGCGCGCCTCGAGACCAACGGCGCGGGCGCGGCCGAGTTCCAGCTGCGCAACGCCGCGGGCGCCACGGGCGTGAACCGCATCCGCTTCACCGCGGCGGGCTCGTTCTACGGCGAGACCTGCCCGCGCTCGCGCATCGTGACCAAGACCTGGCAGCGCGCGGCGCTGACGGTGGAGTGTTCCTACCCGCAAGGCGCGGTCGTGCCCGCCGGTCAGCCCTTCGCCAAGCTCGTCCGGGTGCGCAACACGGGCGACGCCGTGGCCGAGAACGTGATGCTCGAGGACCAGCCCAGCGCCGGTCTCTCCATCGTCGAGGGCGGCCCCTTCCCGGTCAACCTTGGCAACCTGGCCCCCGGCCAGGAGGTCACCCACACCCTGCGCCTGGTCGGCGAGGCCGAGGGCCAGTTCAGCAACGCCGTGACGGTCCGCGACGCCCGCGGCGGCGCGCAGGCCAGCAACTCCTGCCCGGTGGAGATCGTCGCGGGGCGTCTCGAGATCACCAAGGTCTGCGAGCCCACGCGCATCTCCAACGGTGGCGAGCTGCGCTTCGTGGTCAAGGTCTCGAACACGGGCCGCGGCCCGCTCGACAACGTGGTCGTCACCGACACCTTCCCCGAGGGCATCGTGCCGCTGAGCCAGCCCAGCGCCTCGCTGGGCACCCTGGCGCCCGGCGAGTCGCTGGACGTCGAGTTCGCCGGCCGCGCCGAGCGCACCGGCACCTTCACCAACACCGCGCAGGCCAGCGCCGACCGCGTCGCTGCCGTCAGCTCCTCGTGCACGGTCCAGGTCGTCCAGTGCCAGTTGGACATTGCGCTCAACGGCCCCGACAAGATCTACTACGGCGAGCCCGCGAACTTCACCTTCAGCGTGACGAACGTCGGCGACGGCGAGGCCGAGGGCTGCACGG
Source organism: Planctomycetia bacterium (assembly GCA_031413835.1). GTDB lineage: Bacteria > Planctomycetota > PLA2 > PLA2 > JAEUHO01 > CAXQZU01. The sequence goes on along the minus strand of JANOFW010000103.1, from coordinate 5,432 downwards.
TGCGCGTGACCGACGGCGGCTGCCTCGGCGGCGGCTTCCAGGACTTCAACGTGGGCCCGCTGGCCCCCGGTCAGTCCTTCAGCCAGGACTGGGCCGTGGTGGCCCGCGCGGTGGGCTCCTGCACCGTGTCCGCCGAGTCCTCCTGCGGCCAGCGCTGCGCGCGAAGCGTCTCAGTGGGTACGCAGGTGACGGGCCTGCCCGCCCTGCAGGTCGAGATGACCGACAAGGCCCTGGACGGCAGCGAAGCCGGCGTGTTCCCGGTGGGCTCGACCTTCGTCTACAAGCTGCGCCTCGAGAACGACGTGGGTACGGACGTCACCCCCGAGATGTACGCGCAGTGGAACCTGCCCCCCGAGCTCGAGTTCGTCAGCGGCCGCAGCGGCCGCGAGGGCGTGACCGTGACGGGCCAGGGCAACACCTGCCGCTCCAACAGCTTCGATCTGCGCGTGGGCGAGGGGATCGACTTCGAGATCGTGGTGCGCGTGACCTCGGCCCCCGACGCGGGCATGGTCAAGTCGATCGCCGAGATCCGCCGCTCGAGCGACAACGCGGAGCTGGCCAGCGAGACCGAAAGCACCTCCCTCAAGCGGTAGCAAGCCCTGACGACGACCGACCGCTCGCGGGGCCCCTGCGCCCAGCTGCGGGGAGCCCCGTTGCTGGACTCCTGCCCTCCGGCAGCGATGCTGGCGCGCCTGCTGGGTGGCCTGGGAGGGCTGTCGTGAAGGACGATCTGGAGATCGCGCGTTCGGTCAAGCTCAAGCCGATCGAGGAGATCGGGCGCGCCGCCGGCCTCTTGCCCGAGGAGATCGAGCCGCATGGGCGGCACATGGCGAAGGTCTCGCTGGCCGCCATCGAGCGCCTCAAGGACCGCCCGCGCGGGCGCTACATCGTGGTCACGGCCATCACGCCCACCCCCTTGGGCGAGGGCAAGACGGTCCACACGGTGGGGCTCTCGCTGGCGCTCGCCCGCCGCGGCCACAAGGTCTTCACCTGCCTGCGCCAGCCCAGCATGGGCCCGCTCTTCGGCATCAAGGGCGGCGCCGCCGGCGGCGGCTACAGCCAGGTGGTGCCCATGGAGGAGTTCAACCTCCACCTGACCGGCGACATCCACGCCGTGCAGGCCGCGCACAACCTCGTCGCGGCCCACATCGACGCCTCGGTGCTGCTGGGCAACCGCTTCGGCTTCGACCCCGACAAGATCCTCTGGCGCCGCGTCAGCGACACCAACGACCGCGTCATGCGCGAGATCATCGTGGGGCTGGGCGGCGAGGCCAACGGCATCCCGCGCCGCACGGGCTACGACATCGCCGTGGCCAGCGAGCTGATGGCCATCCTGGGCCTGGCCGACGGCCTCCAGGACATGCGCCGGCGCATCGGCCGGGTCGTGCTCGGCTTCCGGCCCGACGGCACGCCCGTGACGGCCGAGCAGGCCAAGTGCGCCGGCGCCGCCACCGTGATCATGCGCGAGAGCATCAAGCCCACCCTGATGCAGACCATGGAAGGCACGCCCTGCTTCGTGCACGCCGGGCCCTTCGCCAACATCGCCCACGGCAACTCCTCGATCGTCGCCGACCGCATCGCCATCCGGCTGGCCGACTACGTCGTCACCGAGGCCGGCTTCGGCGCCGACATCGGCTGCGAGAAGTTCTTCAACATCAAGTGCCGCGCCTCGGGCTTGACGCCCGACGCCGCCGTGCTGGTCTGCACGGTGCGCGCGCTCAAGATGCACAGCGGGCGCTTCCACATCGTGGCCGGCAAGCCGCTCGACCCGGGCCTGCTCGTCGAGGACCTCGACGCGCTGGCCGCCGGCGTCGTCAACCTCGAGAAGCAGATCGAGAACGTGCGCCGGCACGGCATCCCGGTGGTGGTGGCGATCAACCGCTTCCCCAGCGACACGGCCGCCGAGCACGCCTTCCTGCGCCAGGCCGCCCTGGCGGCGGGCGCCTCGGGCGCGGAGGTGAGCGAGGTCTTCTCCTCGGGGGGCGCGGGGGGCCTGGCCTTGGCCGAAGCCCTCGAGAAGGCCTGCGCGGGAGGCGCGAAGTTCAAGCACCTCTACGCGCTCGAGGCCCCGATCAAGTCCAAGATCGAGACCATCGCCACGCAGATGTACGGCGCCGACGGCGTGGACTTCCAGCCCGAGGCCTCCGCCGACATCGAGCGCTACGAGAAGGCCGGCTACGGCGCGCTGCCCATCTGCATGGCCAAGACGCACCTCTCGCTCTCCCACGATGGGCACCTCAAGGGCCGGCCGAAGGGCTTCCGGCTGCCGATCCGCGGCGTGCGGCTCTCGGCGGGCGCGGGCTTCCTCGTGCCCCTGGTGGGCACGATGATGACCATGCCGGGCCTGGGCAGCGAGCCGGGCCTGGAGCGCGTGGACATCGACGCCCAGGGCCGGATCGTCGGCTTGTTCTAGGCCGTCCGTCGGCGACAGGAGTGGATGACCGACCACGATCTCCAGCAGCCCGGGACGCCGAGAGTCTTCCCGCCGGACGGCTGGGCGCCCTTGCGTGCTCTGGCCTTCGTGCTGGTGGCCGTGCCCATCACGCTCGGAGCGTGGGCAGCGGGCTTCGTGGGCTGGCTGCTCGATCCCGTGGGCCACCGGCTCAGCGACCTCGTGCTGCGGCTCTGGGGCCGCGCGTTGCTCGCAGGCAGCGGGCTCTCCATCGTGATCGAAGGCGCAGAGCACCGGGATGCGCGCGAGCCGCGGGTGCTGGCGGCCAACCACGGCTCGTGGCTCGACCCGGCCGTGATGGCGGCCGTGAGCCCCGGCCCGCTGCGCTTCGTCCTGAAGCGCGAGCTGATCCGCCTGCCCTTCGTGGGCTGGCACACCTGGCTCACGGGGCACTTCCTGATCGACCGCACCGACCCTCGCGCCGGGATCGCGCTGCTCGAGAAGGCCGTGACCTATGCGCGGCGCCGCCGTGTCTACCCGGCCGTCTTCCCGGAGGGCACGCGCAGCCGGGACGGGCGCCTGGCCGAGCTCAAGGGCGGCGCCGTGCAGGTGGCCATGGCCACGGGCTTCCCCCTCCAGCCCATCGCCATCCTGGGCACCTATGAGCGCATGCCCCGCGGCGTGGCCTACCCCCGCCGCGGCGGCACCCTCACGGTGCGCTTCGGCCCGCCCCTCTCCGTCGCCGGCGCGGTGGGCGGCCCCGGCCGCCGTGCGCTCACCCAGCGCCTACGCACGGCCCTGCTCGGCCTGGGCGTCCCCGACGGACTCGCCCGAGATCCCGAGTGAGGGCCGGCACGCGCGCAGCCGGCGGTAGCCTTGGGGTGGAGGGTTCATGCGCGTCGCGCCCTTGGCCTTTCTCGTGCTGCTCGGCTGCGGTGGCGCAGGCGGGCCGGAGAGCCAGGCGGACTGTCCTGTGAACCAGAACGTGCTGCTGAACCTCGTGGCCAGCCTGCCCGACGGGGTGGGCTCGAGCGACAGGTGCGTCGGGGACGGCTTCACCTACCTCAAGATCCACGCGGGACTGCCGCAGGGATCACGGCGCCGGGTGATCGCGCACGAGCTGGGGCACGCCGCAGGCCTGCCCCACGCCTTCGACAACACGGGTTGCGTGATGGACCAGGCCGTCTACGCCACGCCCGGGCCTCTGTGCCCCGAGGAGGTCGCCGCCATGGCGAGCGCGCTGGGAACGCGCATCCTCGACCTGTTCCCCGGGCCGGGCCTGTTCGATGACGTCGTAGCCGCGGCGGACATGTGGAGCCTCGCGGTGGGCCGCCCCCTGTTCGCAATCCACTAGGGGCGCCCGCGCGTCGGATCAGCGCGAGCGGACCAGGCGCTTGAGGTCGATGCGCTCACGCTCGAGCACCGGCGCGGCCTCCGCGAGCCAGCGGCGCCCGTCCTCGACGTAGCCGGCGGTGGGTCTCAGGCCCGGCTGGCGGGCGCAGAACCAGGCGTTGAAGCGCGCCAGGAACAGCTCGCGCGTGAGCTTGGCCGCCATGCTCGCCAGCCCGATCTCGAGGTGGCGCGCGTCGCCCTTGGTCACGAACGAGAGGCGCAGCTCGCGCGCGCCGTCCCGCAGGCGGTAGCGCGCCTCGTCCGCGGGAGCCTCGAGCTCCTCGACGCCGTGGAAGGGGAAGACGTCGCAGAGCCAGGCCGCGTAGTCGAGCCGGCTCCCCTCGCGGTCCAGGCGCACCTCGACGTCCTCGTCGGGCAGCTCCTGCAGCACGCGCACCAGCAGCGTGAGCGTGGTCAGGAAGAGCACCCGCGCCTTGTTGCCGGTGGCGGCGAAGGCCTCGTTGAGCTCCGCGGGCGTGACCGGCGAGACCCAGGTGCCCAGCGGCTCCACCCCCGTGAGCAGGCAACGCGCGCGCAGGTCGGCGGGCAGGGGGCCGGCCGGAACGCGGGCCAGTTCAGGCGCCTCGAACCAGGGGTCGGCTCCGAAGGCCGCCGGCGGGCGGTCGCCGAAGCGCTCGAGCCAGTCGCCGAGGTCCTCGGGCTCCCGCCGGCCGGAGGCCGCCGCGGCGAAGCGCACGCCAGGAGCGAGCCCCTCGGTCCCGTGGCGCCGCTTGACCTCCTTGCTGTCGTCGATCACCACCGGCAGGGCCTCGCCCCGTCGCCTCTCGCCCGCGCGACACACCAGCCCCCCGAGCCGGGCGCGCAGGTCGCTCGCCGCCCCCGCGCCCCCTCTCGTCCGTGCCCCCGCCACGCGGAACGCCGCCGCGCCCACCACCAGCGGTCCCAGGAGCGGGCCGTAACCCGCCTCGTCGAGCCCGATCACCAGCACGCACGGCCTCCGGCCCCGCAGTTGACCCGCAGAGAGGGACAGGTCCGCCGACGTTGCGGGGCGCCGGCGCGGACGCTGGAGGGCAGCGGCCCCCCGTGAGAGAGTGCGCCCGACATGACGACGCGCACGCAGAAGGTCCTCACCACCCTGGCGACGATCGCCATGCTGCTGGCCCTCGCCTGGGCCCATCAGCAGGGCTACCTGGGCACGTCGCGACCCGGCGAGGACGGCCCGACCACGACCGCGCCCACCAGCAGGGGCCGCTACGACCCCTCGGGTCCCGCCCCGCTCCAGGCCCTGCCGGGCGGGTCGCTCAAGGCCCACGAAGGTCGCGGCCACACCCTCGAACGCCATGTCGGACGCAGCGACGAGCAGCTGCGCGAGCGGCTGCGGGCGGAGCAGTTACGCGAAGTCTCGACCTTCGCCGACCTGGGCACCGCAGAGCGCGCCGTGGCCCGCGCGTTGTTCGAACGGCGTCGAGAGGTGAACGAGTGGCTGGCGCAAGGCGCGCTGGGCGACACGGCCGTCACCTGGCGCGGCCCGGACGTGGTGGGTCGCGTCCTGCGCTCAGGCGAACGCCAGCCCCAGCCGGGCCACACCACGCATGTCGTGCTCGCCGCCTCCCCACGCTTCCCCGAAGGCTTCTCCATCCGCACCGCCTACGTCCGCCTCCCCTGACTAGCCGGTGCCTGACCCCAC
>JANOFW010000102.1:0-2505 GCA_031413835.1 Planctomycetia bacterium | reverse complement strand
GTTGGTGGCCACCCGCGCCTCGGCGGCCGCGAGCGCGCGCTGCGCCCCCCGCGCCTGGGCCTCGTGCAGATCGAAGACCTCGGCCGAGACGACGCTGGGGACCAGCGGCCGGTTGCGTTCGACCTCGCGCGTCAGGCGCTCGGCGTTCTCGCGCGACTCCGCCACCAGCTTGCCTAGGGTGGCGCCCTCGGCCTCGAGGCGCGGCACGTCCAGGCGCGCCGCCTCGAGCGACTTCTTGGCCTGCTGCACGGCCGCCTCGGCAGCCCGGGTGCGCGCCGCCGCCTCGGCCTGCTGCGCCTCGAGGTCGTCGAACTGCACCCGCGCCACGACCGCGCCGGCCTCGACGATCTGCCCCTCCTGCGCGTTCAACTCCACCAGGCGCCCCGAGATCACGGAGGCCAGCGACGCCGTGCGGTCGGCGATCACGTAGCCGTTGGAGGCCACGTCGGAGTCCTTGATCTCGCCGGGCACCACCTTGCGGGCGCGCGCCGTGCGCACAGGAGTGCCCCCGGCGGTGACCTGGCCCACCTTGGCCGAGAGGGTGTCGCGGAAGAGCCAGGCCAGGCCGCCCAGGCCCAGCAGCAGGATCAGCCACAGGGGGTTCATCCCGCGCACGCGGCCCCCCCCATCGCCGGCGCCCCGGTCGATGCGCAGCCGCGTCAGGTCGGCGGCCGGACGGGGGACGGGGCGCTGCGGATCCATGGCACCTAGGAGCCTAGCGGACGCGCACCTGCCTGCCCTGCGGAGCGCGAGGGCTGGCCCTGCGCACCCCGCATGCGTTGACGCACCGGCTACCGGCCTGCGATGCTGGCACCCATGCGCCTCCTCCTTCTGGCCCTGTTCGCCTGCGCCCTCCTGACCGCGGGCTGCGCTCGCGCGCGCCCCTGCGCCAGCCAGAGCCGAGCGCCGACGGCACCTCCCACGCAAGCGGTCGCGCCGCGCGACGCGGTGCTGCGCGACGGCACGACCGGCATCGAGGTCGGGCACCTGATCCTCGACGCGGTGCTCGCGGGCAACGACGTCATCGCCTTCGGCGAGTACCACGACGACCCCGAGGGCAGCCGCTTCGAGAGCCGGATCTGGGAGCGCCTGACGAGCCCGGAGTTCGCCGGCACCCGCCCGGCCACGCTGGCCATGGAGTTCTTCGAACGCGACACCCAGGCCGACCTCGACGCCTACCTCGCGGGCAATCTTGCGGAGGCCGAGTTCGTCAAGCGCACCCGCCTGGGCCCCGGCTACCCCAGGGCGCACCGCCCGCTGATCGAGCACGCCAAGGCCATCCACCGTCCCGTGATCGCGGCCAATGCGCCGCGCCGACTCGTCACGGCCTACCGCAAACAGGAGGCGCCCTACGCCGAGTGGAAGGCCGCGCTGCCGGAAGCCGACCGTGCGGCACTCCCGCAGGCGACGACCATCATCGACGACGCCTACCGCGCGCGTTTCATGGAGATGATGGGCGCCGAGCGCGGCGCGCGCATCTTCAAGGCCCAGTCGCTCTGGGACGACGCCATGGCCGAGGCCGTCGCCGACCGCCGCACGGTCCACCCCGACGAACGCGTGCTGCTGGTCGTGGGCGGCTTCCACGTGCAGGGCCGGCTGGGCACGGTCAAGAAGCTCCTGCAGCGCCGCCCCACCGAGCGCGTCGGCCTGATCGTGATGGCCTACGGGGAGGGCCCCGGCCTCGCGCTGCCGGCCGAGATGCGCGGCCAGGCCGGCCTCGTGCTGCTCGTGGCGAAACCCCCCGAGCCCCCCGCGGCACCGAAAGCACCGGCCCCCCAGCCACCCGTGCCTACGACGGTCGCCGTCCCGAAGGCCGCCACCACCTGAGCCACGCCGCGCGGGCTGCCGCCCGGCGTTGACCCTGCCCCGGCACGCGTCTAGGCTCCCCCCTCGATCCCGACACGGCGGCGTAGCTCAGCTGGTTAGAGCGCGGGCTTCATAAGCCTGAGGTCACTGGTTCAAGTCCAGTCGCCGCTACCACTTACGACGATTCTCTAGGCCGTAACGGCCCGAGGACGTAACGTCCCACCCCTCTATACCCTGCGGGCCATGGCCACCATCCGGGCGATCACCACCAAGACGGGCCGCACCTGGCACTACGCGGCCTGGTCGGACGCCGCCGGCAAGACCCACCAGAAGGCGCTCGGCACCCAGGATCCCCTGGTGGCCCGGTCCCTCTTCCTGACCTTCTGCCGCCGGGAGGGCCTGACGCCTCGGGCGGGATTCCGGGGGCCTGCCGGCGGGCTGCGGGACGCGCGCGCCGCCTTCCTCGAGACGGTGCGCTTGGGGGTGCGGTCGAAGGCCTCGGCCTCCTTCGTCCAGACCAAGATCGACGCGGTCCTGGCCGGCATGGGGGGCGGGGACTGGCATACCTGGACCCCCGACGCCTTCCGGGAGTGGGTCGCGGCCCAGCGCTGGAAGCCCCGCTCGATCCAGATGCACGTGAGCGCGGCGCGGCGCTTCATCCGGTACGCGCGCGCCTCCGGCTACCCCTGCCCTGACTTC
>JANOFW010000101.1:0-2333 GCA_031413835.1 Planctomycetia bacterium | reverse complement strand
CCTGATCGCGCACATCAAGGGTGCCGGCGCGGCCTGGAATCGGACCCCCGCGGCGCGCCGCGTGTCGTACGCGACCTTCCTCGAGAACATCCTGCCCTTCCGCGGGAGTGAGGAGCCGGCCGAGCCGTGGGTGAAGGGCATGCGCGAGCGCTTTGGCAACAGCCCGGCGGGGGTGGTGGACTTCGCGGACTCGCAGGAGGTCTGGCGCTTCGCCAACCAGGACGTGAGCTCGCGCCTGGGGTTCAACGAGCGCTACTACCTGCATCCCACCGACCAGGGCTACGAGGAGATGTCGCGCACCAAGCAGGGCCGCTGCGAGGACATCACCAACATGACCACCTACGCCGCCCGCGCGCTTGGGCTGGCCACGGCGGCGGACTACACGCCGGCCTGGGGCCACCGCGACAACAACCACGCCTGGAACGTGCTGCTCGACGCCCAGGGCGTGGGCGCCGACCGGGCCCAGGCGCACGCGGCGAAGGTCTACCGCAAGACCTTCTCGATCCAGCGCCAGAACCTCGCGTTCCAGCTCCCCGAGGGGCGCGAGGGGCCCAACCGCTTCCTGGCGAGCAAGTCCTATGCGGATGTGACCGAGCAGTACGCGCCCACCACGGACGTCGATGTCGTGCTCGATCCCACCTGCGTGGGCGAGGAGCGCTTCGCCTACCTGTGCGTGTTCAACGGCGGCGAGTGGACCGCGATCCACTGGGCGCCGCTGGGTGCCGTGCGCGACGGCGCGCCGGCGCGGTTCACGAAGATGGGCCGCGGCTCCGCGGGCATGCTCTACCTGCCCGCGGTGCACGACGGCAAGGCGCTCAAGGGCGCCGCGGCACCGCTGATCCTGCACAAGGACGGGCGCGTCGAGCCCCTGCCGGGCAGCGGCGCTCCCACGAAGGTGCTGCTCAGCGCCGTGAGCCCCCCGCAGAAGAGCCCCGACACGCACCTCGAGACGCCCACCATGCACCTCGCGGAGGGCGTGACCTACGTGCTCCAGCGCTGGACACCCGCCGGCTGGGAGACCGTGAAGGAGGTCGTGGCAGGCAAGGAGCCCCTCACCGTCGAAGGCCTCGCCTCCGACGGGCTCTACTGGATGGTGGCCAAGGATTCACGGCGGCTTGAACGTCCCTTCACGATCGAGGCCGGCCGCCAGCGCTGGTGGTGACCACGTGGCGTCTTGGCTGTAGGCTTCCCGCCATCTGGGAGGCCACGCCATGCTGACGCGCACCGCACTGACCCTGGCTCTGCTTCTGCTCAGCGCCACCCTCGCGGCCGACGAGGCCCCCAAGGCGGCGGAGCCCGACCGCACCGTCCTGCCGCTCCGGGAGCCCGTCTACCCGGCCATCACGGAGCTGGACGCGCGCAAGGCGAAGGCGCCGCCGCGCTTCGAGGTCAAGGCCCCGGCCGGGGCGCCCAACGTGGTGATCGTGCTGATCGACGACATCGGCTTCGGCCACAGCGCCGCCTTCGGCGGGCCCTGCCAGATGCCGACGCTCGACAGGCTGGCGGCCGGTGGCCTCAAGTACAACCGCTTCCACACCTGCGCGCTCTGCAGCCCTACGCGCGTCGCGCTGCTCACCGGCCGCAACCACCATGTGAACAACGCCGGGGCGATCATGGAGCTCGCCACCGCCTTCACCGGCAACACCGGGATCCGCCCGGAGAGCGTGACGCCCCTGGCCCAGATCCTGCGCATGAACGGCTACAGCACGGCCGCCTTCGGCAAGTACCACGAGACGCCGCCCTGGGAGGTCTCGGTCTCGGGGCCCTACGACCGCTGGCCCACCGGCTCCGGGTTCGACAAGTTCTACGGCTTCATCGGCGGTGAGACCAACCAGTGGGCGCCGGCCATCTACGACGGCGTGACGCGCGTCGAGCACAAGCAGACTCCCGACTACCACTTCACCGTGGATATGACCGACCAGGCGATCGGCTGGGTCAGCGCCCAGCAGGCGCTCACGCCCGACAGGCCGTTCTACATGTACTTCGCGACCGGGGCGACCCACGCCCCGCACCACGCGCCCAAGGAGTGGATTGCCAAGTACAAAGGGCAGTTCAACGGTGGCTGGGACAAGCTGCGCGAAGAGACGTTTGCCCGGCAGAAGAAGATGGGCATCATTCCCGCCGACGCCAAGCTGACGCCGCGGCCGACTGAAATCCCGGCCTGGGACAGCATGAGCGCGGATCAGAAGCGCCTGTTCGAGCGCCAGATGGAGACCTTCGCCGGCTTCGCCGCACACACCGACTACGAAGTGGGCCGCCTCGTGGATCAGCTGCGGGCCATCGGTGAACTCGACAACACGATCTTCTACTACATCGTCGGCGACAACGGCTCG
>JANOFW010000100.1:0-23950 GCA_031413835.1 Planctomycetia bacterium | reverse complement strand
CTACGGGCGGCGAGGGCTCGGCGCTGCTGGCACGGCAGGGCTTCCTGCCGCGGCCGTCCCTGGCCGGCGGCCACGCCGACGCGATCCGCACGGCGGCGGCGCTGCCCCACGATCCGCCCCCGCCGCCGCCCCGCGTCCCGCCCCCCCCGGGCGGCCCCGTGCCCCCGGGGGGGCGGCCGCCCTCCGAGCCTCCCCCCACGGGTGGGGGGCGCTCGGGCGGCGGCGGCACCGGGGGCGGCGGCGGCGGCGGCACGGGGGGCGGCAGCGGCGGTGGCGGGGCGGCTTCGGGCTCCAACATCCAGGTCGGCGGCTGGGAGATCGTCCAGTACACGCGCACCGGCAACCGCTTCAGCATCACGCGCTTCAAGACCACGCCGAACAAGTCGGCAGCCGACCAGCCGCCGCGCTACTTCCTCTGCTCGCACGCCTGGGACAAGACCTACGAGGACTACAGCGTCTGGCCGTGCTTCATGGTCCCGATCTCGGTTCAGGCCTCGGCAGGCGGCATGCCGGGGAGCGACTATCTCGATCCGTCCAGCACGCAGGACGGGGAGAAGCTGACGCGCTACGGCGGCGACGGCGACGCGCGCGTGCTGCTGGGCACCGATGTGCCCGTGGGCCACAACGAGTGCATCCGCTACTCGTGGCTCGATCGCTCGTTCGCGGCGCCTGCCGTGCTGCTGGTGCAGGAGCGCTTCCTCGACGGCATCACGAGCGCGTTCTTCGGCCAGCGCGCCTTCGAGAACTCGACCCAGGGCGGCACGCCGACCACGCCTCCGGCGCCGGCGCCTGCACCCACGCCCACGCCCACACCCACGCCCAATCCGACCCCCGCGCCCACGCCGGCGCCCTCCCCCCCGACCCCCGGGGAGAACACCCCGCCCTCGCCGGGCGGCGGCGTTCCGCCGGGCCTTCGTCCGCCCGCCGACGGCGATCCGGAACCTGAGCCCGAACCGGTGCCCGGCGAGCCCCCGCCCACCGAGCCGCCCCCTTCCGGTGGAGGCACCGGCGGCGGCTCGGGCAGCGGCAGCCCGGCGGCCACGGATCCTGCCGACAGCCCGGCCGACACCGGGGCCGCCGAGGACAGCGATGGCGACGGCCCCGGCGGCGGCTCCTCGGGCAAGCCTTCCGAGGATCCCGACGACAACCCCGGCAACCGTCCGCCCAGCGACGAGGAGCCCCCGCCGGACTCCAGCGGCGGCGGCGGCAGCAACGACGCCGAGGGCGACGGGCCGGTGGTGCCCGAGATCCTGCCCCCGGACAAGACCTACACCGACCCCGAGCCGGACGCCCCCGCGGCCAACGGCAGCGGCATGTACCTCGAACCCGCCTACGGCTCGCTGCGCGGCTGGAGCCGCACCTACTTCCGCGGCACCAACAACACCCTCGACCTCAACCACAACTCGACGGGCGGCGGCTCGAAGGAGTCGCTCTTCCTGCCCTGCTTCCGCGCCTGGGAGGAGTCCTCGGGCCTGCCGCGACGCTGCGGCCGAAACGACGTCATCACGCTCACCGACGGCGCTCGCGAGGCCACCGTGCGCTACCCGGCGCTGGTGCGCTGGAGCGACCCGCAGTCGAACTGGATGGCGCTCGACGAGTTCATCGACGGCGAGGTGCTGCGCGCGCCCGAGGACGGCGCCCGTACCCGGCGTCTCGAGACCCGCGGCTTCAAGCGCATCCTCAAGTTCCCCTGCGGCGAGCTGCCCGAGGAGCTGCCCAAGGACATGGAGTTCGGGCGCAGCACGCTGAGCGACTCGAGCGTCGTCACGGCCTTCCTCGACGAACTCTTCATCTGGCGCCACGACCAGCAGCCGTTGGCGGTGCTCGTGACCCAGAACGGCATCCTGCCGGACGCCGACGAGATCCAGCTCCAGCCCCAGCAGCCCGCGTCGACCCTCGACGGGACGCCGGGCCACGACCAGGACTGCGGCATCCTCGCGATCGGCGGCGAGCTGATCGTCTACCGCGGCAGCCGCACCGAGGGGGCCAACACCCTGGTGCTCGAGAAGTGCGTGCGCGGCGCCTTGGGCACCGAAGCGCGCGCCCACCCGTGGGCCTCCACGGGCCGGCTGGTCTTCGACGTGCCGGTCTCGACGCTGGCGGGCACGCTCAACCGCGACGCCAACTCGATCCCCCTGGTGCACACGCGCAACTGGCCGCAGGAGGGCCTGGCGCGCATCTTGAAGGGCGACACGGCCGAGCTGGTGCACTACACGGCCATGTCCGGCACCGACCTGCTGCTCCCCGGCGCGCTGGACGCCGACGAGACGCTGCGCGGCCGCGGCCTCTTCCGCGGACGCTTCGGCACCCAGGCGCTCGACCACGACCGCGAGGCGCTGGTCTTCTCCCAGCCCTTCCGGCGCTGGGACCGCTACACCGCGCGCCGCGTGGAGGATGACCGCGACTTCGGCGGCTTCCACGACCACCCGGAGTCGGGCTTCCTCGAGCTGAGCAAGCGCCTGCGCGGCTGCCTGTGGCGGCGGCTCAGCTGGGTGGAGGGCTTCGACGGCTTCGACCGCGGCGCCGACGACGGGCCCGGCTCGCGTCGCGAGCGCGGCTCCGACGCCGACACGTTCATGGACGTGATCGTGGCCCTGCGCCTGAACGCCTCCGTGCCCTGGGACACCAACCGCATCATCGACCTGCGCAGCGGCGCGGCCGACACGGCCACCGCCCAGAAGGGCGACCCGGCCCAGTCGCTGCTGGTGTTCAGCAGCATGGACGGCGAGAACCGCATCGAGGTCGAGAGCGAGACGGCCGACGTGCGCGTCTACTTCCTCTACAAGGCCAACGCCTGGCTGCCCCAGGACGCTCCAGCCGCCGGCTCCGCCGCTGCGGACCTGCTCTTCGAGAACGCTTGGAAGCGCTCGCCGCGCCTGCAGGAGATCACGCTCGAGTACGTCAACCGCTCCACCACGCGTGGCGGCCGCACGGTCCTGGCCCGCTGAACACGGGCCTGGAGCGCGAGCGGCTGGAGCCCGGCGATCCCAGGCTTGCGTGCCGGGCGCTTCTTCCCCTGGGAGCGCCAGGCTCCAGCCTGGCTCCGGCGACGACGTCCCGCGCCTGGGTCGCCCGTCGCGAGCGGATGCCAGGGCGCCTCCCCTGGCGACGCCCGGCGCCGGCGCAACTCGGCGTCCCGGCGCTGCCGGTCTACACTCGCCGGCTTCCACCCGGGATCTCGCGACATGCAGGCCAACGACCTTCGCAAGGGCAGCATCATCACCTGGAACGGCCATCTGTGGCAGGCCGTCGAGGTCCACCACCGCACGCCCGGCAACCTGCGCGCCTTCGTCCAGGCCAAGCTGCGCAACATCAAGACCGGCTCCCACGTCACCCAGCGCTTCAACAGCAGCGAGCTCGTCGAGTCGGCCTGGCTCGACAAGCGCGAGGCGGAGTACCTCTACGACGAGCCCGCCACGGGCCCCGTGTTCATGGACAGCGAGAACTTCGAGCAGTACGGGCTCGCGCGCGAGGTCTTGGGCGACTCCATGAACTTCGTCAAGCCCAACAGCAAGGTCGAGGTCACCTTCTACGAGGGCACGCCCATCGGTCTGGCGCTGCCGGCCAACGTCGAGCTCGAAGTCAAGGACACCGAGCCCGCCGCCAAGGGCAACACCGTCAGCAACGTGCAGAAGGACGCCACCGTCGAGACCGGCTACGTCTTGAAGGTGCCCTCCCACATCGCCGTGGGCGACATCGTGCGCGTGAGTACGGTGACGGGCGAGTTCCAGGAGCGCGTCAACTAGGGGAGGCCCTCGTGCCTGACGGCGAGAGCGCGACGCGGGCCGGGGCGCCGGGCGATGCGCGCGAGGCTGAGCAGGGCTTGGCCTTGCGAGCCGGCGTGGGGCTGGTGCTGCTGCTGTCGGGGGCGGCGGCGCTGCTGCACGAGACGGTGTGGTTCCGCGTGCTCACGCCGGTCTTGGGGGCGGGTGCGCTGACGGCGGGCGTGGTTTCAGCCGGGGCGCTCCTGGGGCTGGCCCTGGGCGCGGCCTGGGGCGGACGTCGGGCCGCGCGCCTGCGGCGGCCCTTGCTGCTGGTGGCCGCGGCCGAGCTCCTGGCCGCGGCCGTCTGCGCGGCCGTCCCCGGGGGGGCCGCGGTGCTGCTCGGCGCCGTCACGGCGGCCGGCGCTCAGTCGCCGGCCCTGGCGCACCTGGGCGCGCTGCTGCTCAGCACGCTGCTGACCACGCTCGCGGCCCTGCCGCTGGGCGTCACGCTGCCGTGCGCGCTGGCAGCGCTGGCCCCGGCTCCGGGGGGCGCGGCGGCCCGGTTCCGTTGGCTCTACGGGGTGAACACCCTGGGCGCCGTCGCGGGCGTGCTGCTGGCGGCGGGATTCGTGCTGGAGCTCCTGGGCAACGAGGCCACCGCGTTGAGCGCCTCGGGGTTGCAACTGTGCGTGGCGGCCTTGGCGCTCGTGCTCGCCGTCGTGCCGAGGCGAGAGAAGCCCGCGCTCGCGCCGTCGGCGCCGAACCCGCCGCGCGTGCCTCTGCCCGCCCCCCCGGCCCCCCGCGGGCTGTTCGAGGCCGCCTTCCTGGCGGGCGGCGCCGGGCTGGCGATCCAGGTGGCCTGGGTCAGGCGCCTCACGCCGGCCGTGGGGACCACCACCCAGGCCTTCGCCACCGTGCTCGCGGCGCACCTGCTCGCCATCGCGCTCGGTAGCCTGCTGCTCGGGCCACGTGCACGCTCGCGCGACCGCAGCCTGTGGGTGCTGCTGCTGGCGGCGCTCCCCGTCGCGCTGCTCCCGGCGGCGATCGAGCCCGTGGCGCACTGGACGAGCGCCCGCGCGCTGGAAGCAGGCGGCGCTGCCGGGGCGCTGCTGCTCACGCGCACGCTCGCGGCCGGCCTGCTGCTCGTGCCCTCCACCTTGCTGTGCGCCGCGGCGCTCCCCTGGCTGCTCCAGCGCCTGCGACCCGAGGGCTCCCTGGTCCCACAGGCCGCCGGACGCCTGCTGGCCTGGAACACGGCGGGCGCGGCCCTCTTCGCGCTCGGCACGGGCGCGTTCTGGCTCCCGGCCGTGGGCTCGCGCGCGGTGCTGCTGGGCGCCTCCGGGCTGCTGGTCCTGGCGGCGGCGCTGCTCAGCGTGCGGCGTTTCCTCAGGGGAGGCCTCGTGCTCGTCGCGCTGGCCCTGCTGACACAGCCCTGGCTGCTGCCCTTCGAGGATGCCGCGGGGCGCGACGCGGTGGGGGCCTCGTTCCTGCCGGGGCAGTTCGCCATCGATGACGCACCGGCCCTGTTCTTCGCCGAGGGCTCGGCCACCACGGTCGTGGTGCGCGAGCGCGAGGGCCATCGTGAGCTGTGGGTGGAGGGCAAGATCGAGGCCAGCACGCAGCCCGCCGACCGGTTGCACCTCACGCTCCTGGGCGCGCTGCCCATGGCGCTGCATCCCGACCCCCAGCGCGTGGCGCTGATCGGCCTGGGCACGGGCCGCACGGCGCAGGCCGTGGCCGCCTTCGGCCCGCGCCGCCTGCTGCTGCTGGAGATCGAGCCCGAGGTCGTGCGCGCCGTCGGGCGCTTCGCCGCCGACGGCGGCGGCCTGCCCGCGGGGGCCGAGGTGCGCCTGGGCGACGCGCGCCACGCCCTGACGCGCAGCGCCGAGCGCTTCGACGTGATCACCAGCGATCCCGTGCATCCGGGCGTGGCCGGCTCGGCGGCGCTCTACGCCACGGAGATGTACGCGCTGGCGCGTGAGCGCCTGGCGCCGGGCGGCCTGTTCTGTCAGTGGCTGCCCCTCTACCAGCTCACGGGCGACGACGTGCGTCTGGCGCTGCGCACCTTCGCCGACGCCTTCGCGCACGCCTGGGTCTTCCTGGCCGGCGAGGACCTGATCCTCGTGGGCGGCCGGGAGCCGCTGCGGGTGGAGGAGGCGCGGCTGCGCGAGCGTCTGGCGGGCGAAGCCGGCAGCCCGTTGAGGCCCCTGGGCCTCGCCTCGCCGGGTCGGCTGCTCGCGCTGGTCTTGAAGACCCCCGAGGGCCTGCGGCGCTTCACGGGCGAGGGCCCGCGCAACAGCGACGATCGGCTGCTGCTCGAGTTCCGGGCGGGGCGCTCCTGGTTCGTGGACGACGCCTTCGGCAACCTCACGCGCCTGTGGCCCGGTCGCGCCAAGGCCGCCGACTTGCTGGCCGCGCCGCCGTCGCCGGCCTTCGAGGTCGAGGTCGCTCAGGCGGCCCCCTACTGGGAGGGCGTGCGCGCCGGGCTGGGAGGAGAGTCTGCCCGTGCCGCCGAGGCCTTCGGGGCCCTGGCGGCCGCCGACCCGGCCGACCGCTTCGCCTCCGAGATGCGCGACACGGCTCGCCTGCGGGCGGCGGCGTCGCGCGCGCAGCGCGGCCTCCTCGACGAGGCCCTGGGCACCGCGCGCGCCATGGCGCAGGAGCCCGGGCTCACCCCCGGACAGCGGCTCGACGTGGCGGCGTTGCTGCGGGAGTGGGGCGCGCCCGAGGAAGGCCGCCTGCTGGCCGAGCAGGTGCGCCGCACGCACGATGGGCCGCGCGCGCGCCGGCTCTCCGCCCCGTAGGCTCTAGCGCGTGAGCAGCCTCCTGAAACGCACGCTCGGCTCGGCGCTGGCCCTGACGGCGGTGCGCCTGCTGACCCCGCTCTATCGCTTCCTGCACTTCGGCGGCGTGCGCATGCGTCACGATGCCGCGCTCAGCGCCTTCCTCGCGACCTCCTCCCCGGCCGTCTTCGCCTGCTGGCACCAGGACTTCTTCTACACCGTGGGCTACCTCTCGCGCGTGGCGCGGCGTCGTCCCACGCGCGTGCTGGCCAGCGCCAGCCGTGACGGCGGGCTGATGGTCGCCGCCGCGGAGAGCGCGGGCTTCCGGCGCGCCATCCGCGGTTCGTCGGCGCGCGGGGGCGCGGGCGCGCTGCGGGCGCTGCGGCGTGCGGCGGCGCAGGGACGCGAGTCGCTGGTCATCGTCTGCGACGGTCCGCGGCCGCCGGCCTTCGTGCTGCAGGCGGGCGCCCTGAGCGTCGCCGCCGAGAGCGGCCTGCCTTTGTGGCTCGTGCGCACCTCCTACCGGCCGGCCAAGGTGCTGGAACGCTCGTGGGCGCGCTTCGTCGTGCCCTCGCTCTTCGCGCGCGGGGTGGTCTTGGCCGAGGGGCCGTTTCGCCTGCCCCAGGGACTGGGTCGCGCCGAGCTCGAGGGGCAGCGCCGGGAGCTCGAGGGGCGCCTCCTGGCCCTCGCCCGGCGCGCGGACCTGGAGGTCGAGCGCGCCTGAGGCGCGTTGGGGAGAGCCAGGCGGCGAGGCGCGACCAGGGCGCGTGGCCGTCGCGGGCGATCTCGGGCCGCAGCGACCAGCGCTCGGCCGTCCAGTCCAGCACGTCGGGCACCGTGCGCACCAGCAACGCCAGCATGTCGAACGCCTGCTGCGCCGCCCGTTCGGCGGGCTCCGGAGCGCTCCCGATCGCCTCGGGCTGTCCCAGCGCAGGGCTGCTCCAGGCCAGCGGCCGGCCAGCCTCGTCGGGGAGCAGGAGCAGCAGGCGCACGCCTGCTCCGCGTTCGAGCGCTTGGCGCACGACGCGCAGGTCCACCAGCGTGACCCGGCCGAGCCACTCCAAAGCGGCCGCATCTCCGGCCCGCGTCGGCGCGCGCTCGAGCCAAGCCAGGCGCAGGCCCAGGCGAGCCGCGTGCGCGGCCAGGAGTCGGGGCCAGCCCAGGCCTGCGCTCAGGAACACATCCTGCCGGCCATCTGTGGGCGCCAGCGCGATCTCGAGCGAGGCCGCGGCTGCCCTCCACGCAGGACCGCGCGGGCTGAGGCAGGCAAGTCGGTCGAGCAGGACCCGCTGCAGAGCCGCGCGCAGCAGGCGCCCGACGGCGCCCGGAGGCTGCGATGGACCCAGGGCGAGCGCCAGCGCCTGCCTCGCCCGCCGACGCTCCTGGGGGAGGAGCCACCAACCGAGGGCCGCCAGGACGCGGGCCAGGCTTGGCAGCCAGCCTGGAGGGAGGGCGCCCACGATCCGTCGCGCCAGGCCGCGGAGCAGCGCACGCAGCCACCGTGCGGCAGAGCGTGCACTGCGCTGGTCGTCCGCTCGGGGTCGGGCCGCGCGTCGTGACGGGATGGGGGCCGTGGGCTCCACGCCCCGACTCCGCCTTGGGGCCGGGTACGGTCACACATTCGAGGCGCGGCTCCCGCTGTACGGGATCGACCTGTGCGGGATCGACGCAGCGCGCGCTCGGCGGTGAGCGGCGCTGATCGGCGTCGAAGCGACTGGCCACGAGAACTCGCCGCAGGCCACAGAGCGCGCGGCCGCAGGCCGCGCAGGCCTCGAAACGCTCGGGCGCAATCACTCCAGGGCCGCCGGCCTTGGGGGCGGGCGGCTCCACGCGCGCAGGGCGCCGCTTCAGATGAGCAGAGCGAGGGCCAGACCCAGGGCGACCATGCCCAGGGTGCCGACCTCGCTGCGGATCCGGGAGAGGGTCATACCCAAACCCTACGGCTGGGGGGGGACAGCCACCGGCCCGCTGGGGTCCCCCTAGCCCAGCCCCCGGCGCGGGTCCGGTCCAGGTCTGGCGCAGGCCCGGGCCGTGGGCCACAACCCATCTTCTCACAGCGACTTGTGGCAGTTCGAAGGGTGTCAGCCGCGACCCGCCGACGGGAGTGGCAGGCGGCGTGTAGGCTCTGCCCCCCATGCAAGCCCCTCGATCCGCGCGCTCGGCCACCTGGGCGGGGGCCCTGTTGCTCGCGGCTGCCCTCCTCCCGGCCCAGGCCGACGAGCCGCCCCCGGCACCGGTCCCGGCGCCCGCCCCCGCCCCAGAGACCCCCGCGGCGGCGGAGGCCAAGCCGGCCCTGGGCGATCTGGCCTACCTCGACAGCGTGGCGCTGGCCGCGCGTCTGGCCGCCGCGGAGCAGGTCGGTCGCCAGGCGGGCCTGCAGGTGGCGCTGACGCAGTACGGCCGCAGCGCGGCCGACCAGCCGCTCCTGGCGCTGTGGGTGGGGGGGAGCACCTCGAACCCCCAGGTGCTCGTGCATGGCGGGCTCGGCGCCAACGACGCGGCGGGCACGGTCGCCTGCCTCGACCTGGCGGAACGCCTCGTGGCCGGCGAGGGCGCTGACGCCCTGCGGCGCGTGAGCTTCGTGCTGATCCCCGCCCCGAACCCCGACGCCCTCGACGCCTTCCTGCGCGGCGCGCCACGCGCGGGCGGCGGCGCGCTCGATCGCGATCGCGACGGGGCTCGCGGCGAGGACGGGCCCGACGATCTCGACGGCGACGGCGAGGTGCGCCAGATGCGCCGACGCTCGCCGCGCGGTACCTGGGCGCTGGGCAGCGAGGTGGGCCGCGAAGGCACGCCGGAGCGCGATCCCCGCCTGCTGCTCGAGCGCGGGCTCGATCCCCAGCGCGCCGCCTCCTACGAGGTCCTCGACGAGGGCCGCGACGACGACGGCGACGGCCTGCTGGGCGAGGACCCCCCCGGCATCGACCTCACGCGTCAGCTGGCGGGCTTCTGGGACCACCAGGGGCTGTGGGGCGGGGACGGCGGCTTCGCCGGAGAGGCCCCCGAGGCGCGGGCCCTGATGGAGCTCTCCTATGCCCAGAGCGGCCTGATCGCCTGGTACGGCTTCCGCAGCGAGGGACCCTTCCTGCTGCGGGCCAGCGAGCACGGAGCGCTGGCCGACGCCGACACGCCGCTCTACGACAAGCTGGGCGCGGCGCTCCACAAGCTGACCGGCGTCGAGCTGCGCCGCGCCAGCGAGCGCGCGGGCGGCCGCAACCCCGGCAGCGACCTCGACTGGGCCTCGACGCACCTCGGGGTGCTGGCCCTGGCGCTGCCGGTCTGGCGCATCGCGAAGCAAGGCGCGCACAAGGCCGAGCGTCCCTGCGCCGACGAGCTGGACTGGCTGCTGTGGAACGACGCTGCCCTCGCCGGCGCCGGCTGGGCGCCCTGGACGCCGTTCGCCCACCCCACGCTGGGGGCGGTGGAGATCGGCGGCTGGAAGCGTTTCACGCGCCGCGAACCGCCGCCTCCGCTGCTGACCGAGGCCGTGCGTGGGGTGAGCATGGCCCCCCTGGGACACGCCGCCTTCACGCCCGCGCTGGCGCTCGACCTCGAGGTGCTCGACCGCGGAGCGGGGCTCTTCGAGCTCAAGGCGCGGGCGCGCAACGCGGGCGCGGTGGCCAGCGCGACGGCGCTGGCCGTGGCCAGACAGAGGGCCCACGGCGTGCGCCTCACGCTGGAACTCGAGGAGGGCGTCGAGCTGCTGGCGGGTCCCGCCTTCCTCGACGTCGGCGTGCTGGCCGCGGGCGCCTCCAGCGGCGAGCAGGCCTGGCTGCTGCGCCGCGTGCCGCCGCGCGTGAACCGCGTCCCGGACCGCCTGCTGGCCGCGCTCGCCGCGCGCCACCCCGCGTGCCCCACCGTGCGCGCCGAGGTCCTGGCTCCATGAGACTCCCGCTCCTCGCGCTCGCCTGTCTCGGGGCCCTGGCCGCGCTGCCGCCGCGCTCCGCCCTCCCCGAGGATCCGCCGCTGGCGGCCCTCACCTTCGACCGCTACTACGACGGGGCCCAGCTCGAGGCGGCGCTGCGCGCGATGCACGCGGCCTACCCGCAGGACACGCGCTTGGCGTCGATGGGCCCGAGCCGCGAGGGGCGCCCCCTCTTCGTGCTGACGATCTTCGACGGCGCCGCCGGCGATCCCAACGCCAAGCCGGCCTTCTACGTGGACGGCAACACGCACGGCAACGAGGTACAGGCCTCGGAGGTCTGCCTGTTCATCGCCAAGCGCCTGCTGACCAGCCAGGACCCCTGGGTCAAGGCGCTCAAGGCGCGCGTGACCTTCCACGTGGCGCCCTGCGTGAACCCCGACAGCCGCGAGCGCTACTTCCACACCCCGCAGAACGAGCACTCGCCGCGGCGCATCCTGCGCCCCTTCGATGACGACCGCGACGGGCGCGCCGACGAGGACGGCCCCGAGGACCTCGACGGCGACGGTCACATCCTGCAGATGCGCGTGGCCGACGCCGAGGGCGACCTGGTCAGCGACGAGAAGGACGCGCGTCTGATGCGCGCGCGCAAGCCGGGCGAGGCGGGCCAGTGGCGCCTCCTGGGCGACGAAGGCACCGACGAGGACGGCGACGGCCGGCTGAACGAAGACGGCCCCGGGGGCGTGGATCCCAACCGCAACTGGCCCGCGAACTGGAGGCCCGAGGTGGACCAGGGGGGCGCCGGGCCCTACCCCCTGAGCGAGCCGGAGACGCGCGCCACCGCCCTCTTCCTGCTGGGGCTGCCGCATCTCTCGGGCGTGCAGTCGTTCCACAACGCCGGGCGCATGATCCTGCGCCCGCCCGCGGCCTTCACTGACAAGGAGGCCGACATGCCCGCCTCCGACAAGCGGCTGCTCGACGAGCTGGGGCGCCGCGGCCTGGTCGTGCTGCCGACCTACCGCTACATGCAGATCCGCGAGGACCTCTACCGCGTCTTCGGCGGCTTCGTGGACTGGGCCTACGTCGAGCTGGGCACGACGGCCTTCACCAACGAGCTGTGGGGCGGCATCGGCAAGGAGCTGGTCGAGCGGGCCAAGGGCGGCCACGAGCACGGCGAGGCCGACGACCAGGTGGCGGCGCTGCGCTTCAACGACGTGGCCCTCCACGGCCGCGGCTTCGTGCGCTGGAAGCCCTGCCCGCATCCCCGGTGGGGCACGGTGGAGCTGGGCGGCTGGTTGCGCTTCACGACGCGCAGCGACCCGCCCGAGTTCCTGCACGAGACCTGCGCGCGCAACGCGATGTTCGTGCTCGACCACGCGGCCTCCGCTCCCGACCTCGTGGTGGCGGAGGCGCGCACGCAGGCCGACGGCAGCGTCGAGGTGCGCATCGAGAACCGCGGGCTCCAGCCCACGATCCACGCCATGGCCCGGCGCTACGACGTGCTGCCGGCAGATCGCGTGCGCCTCGTGGGCCCGCGCCTGCGCGCCGCCACGCGCCTCGTGCCGGGCGGGAGCGACGTGGTCCTGGCGGTGCGCGGCGACGCGGCCCTGCTGCCCGAGGGCATCCCCGGCGAAGGCAGCGTGCGGCTGCGCCTGTTTCCGGAGGGCCCCGCGAGCGAGGTGCGGGTGGAGAGCCGGGTGGGCGGTCAGGCGCGCGCGGCCGTGAAGTAGGCCGCCCGCCGCGGGACGGCGCGCGGGCGGCGCTCAGCCGGTGGGCCCCCCGGGCCCCCCGAAGGCAGGCGGTGGCGCGGCGTTCACGGCGAGCACCCGCACGGCCATGCGCGCGTCGGCCGCCTGCACGGTGAGCACCAGGCCGCCCTCGAGCTCCACCGTGTCGCCTTCCTGCGGGATGCGCCCCAGGCGTTCCTGCAGCAGGCCCGTGACGGTGTTGCTCTCCTCCTCCAGCGAGCCGAGCTCGAGGGGCACGTTGAGGAAGCGTGCCACGTCGCGCACGCGGTTGAGGCCGTGCACCAGCGCGGAGCTGCGGTTCAAGCGCTTGACCAGGCCCTGGGACAGCTCGGTGGCGTCGATGGCCTCGCCGACGAGCTCCTCGACGAGGTCGTCCATGGTGAGCACGCCCTGCGTCACGCCGTACTCGTCCACCACCACGCCCATGCGGCCGTGCGCCGCCTGCATGTCGCGCAGCACGTCGTCCACGGTGCGCGTGACGGGCAGGAACACGGCCGGCTTGGCCAGCTCGGCGAGGGTGCGGCTCTCCTCGCCCCGCGCCAGGGCGGCGAGCGCGTCGCGCAGCACGAGGATGCCTGTCACCTTGTCGAGGTCCTTCTCATAGACCGGGAACTGGCCGTGGCTGGCCTCCAGCAGGGTGGCGCGCGCCTGGCCCACCGTCTCGTGGCCCGCGAAGGCCTTCACCAGGAAGCGCGGCGTCATCACGTCCCAGGCGGTGATGTCGTCGAGGCGGAAGACACGGTGGATCAGGTCGGCCTCGGCCGCGTCGAGGTGGCCGACCTCGCGGCCCATGCGCGCCAGCGCGACGATCTCGCCTTCCTGGCCGGGGCTCGAGGAGCTGCCCTTGGGCGCGGCCCAGGACACGGCATGCTCGATCAGCCACACCAGGGGGTAGAGGGCGCGGGTGATCCAGACCAGGGCGGGGGCCAGGGCCGAGGCGCAGCGCTCCGGCCGGCCGGCGCCGAGCACCTTGGGCAGGATCTCGCCGCAGACGATCATCAGGCTGGTCTGCACCACGATGAAGACGGCCATCCAGGCCCCCGAGGGGGCCACGACCGCAGCCTGGGTGGTGATCAGGGCCGTGCCCGCGATCTGGAACATGTTGTTCAAGAACACGATCGTGGCCAGGGTGCGGCCGGGGTTCATGCGCAGGCCGAGGAGGCGCCGGGAGCCTTTGAAGCCCTGCTCGAGGCGTGCGCGGATGCGGGCCTCGCTCGAGGCCAGGAGGCTGGCCTCCGAGAGCGAGCAGAAGAAGGACCCCAGCAGGTTGACGAGCATCGTGATGGCGAGGCGCAGCATGCTGGATGCCGTGGGATCGCGGAGGTTGTGCCGCGTCCCCAGGGGCGCGACACTCTAGCGGATCGCAGCGCTCGCCGCGCCTCCCGCGCCCCCGTGCCCCTTCGGAGAGAACGTGCCGTCTTCCACGCCCAGCCTCAAGCCCTGGGGAGCCGGCAAGCGCGTGGCCTACGGAGGGGCGCTGGGGCTGCTCGTGGGCCTCGCCCTCTACGCCCTGCGCGGCAGCCACGCCCTGGAGACGCTCGAGCTGCGCCTGGTGGACATGCGCACGCGCGCCTTCCTGGGCGACCGGGCTCCCGACCCGCGTATCGTGCTGTGCCTGGTGCACGAGGAGGACCACCAGCGCTGGACGCGCGACGACCTGGCACCGGGCGAGAGCTGGCCCTGGCCTCTCTTCCTGCACGAGTACGCGTTCCGTGCGCTGGCCGCGGCCCAGCCGCGCGTGGTGCTGGTGGACCTCCTGCACGTGGATCGCGGGCAGTCTGCCGACGACGTCAACGTCCCGTTGGAGCGTCGCCAGGAGGGCTGGTTCGGCTCGCTGATCGGCGAAGCCGACCAGGCGACGAGCCTGGGCGCCGCCTACAGCAGCCTGGGGAACGTCGTGCTGGGCTTCCAGCTCGAGGGTCGGCCCACGGACTACGAGCAGGAGAAGCGCGTGGCCCTGGCGCGTGCTCGCTTCCACCTGGGGCCCGAGTTCATGCCCTCCGGAGGCGTGCGCCTGCCCCATGCAACGCTGCCCGTGAGCGGTCTGATCGGCGGCTGTCGGGTGCTGGCCTTCACCAACGTGCACGTCGACGAGGACGGGGTGCAGAGGCGCGCCGTCGCGGTGGGCGGCTGGGGCGACCTCTCGGCTGCCTCGCTGCCCCTGGCCGGTGCCTGGCTGGCCTCGGACGGTGTGCGGCGCGTCGAGGCCGGACGCGTGACGCTGGGTTCGAGCACCCAGGAGCTCGACGCGCAGGGTGGCTTCTACGTGAACTTCCGCGGCCTGCCGAACCAGTCCTACCGCACCATTCCGCCGGGCGACCTGATCCAGATGGGCCGCTGGCTTGAGGACAAGCTGCCGCTCGCTGAGTGGCCGCCTGAGGGCCGCCAGCGCCTCGAGCAGCTCAAGGGCGCCATCCTGATCTACGGGGCGCACCTTGCGGGCGCCGAAGACACGGTCAGCAGCCCGTTCTCCGGCAAGCAGCTGGGGCCCGAGTACCAGGCCACGATCCTGGACAACCTGCTGCACGGCGATGGGCGCGTGGCCGTCGCGCCCCGCACCAACGCCACTCTGATGCTCGTGCTGTGCGTGCTGGCAGGCGCCCTGGGCACGTTGCTTCGCGGGCGCGGCTGGCCGCATCTGCCGGCGCTGGCGCTGCTGGGCCTGCTGGTGGCGCTGGCCTACGGGCAGTTCTCGGCGGGGCGCGTGCTCGACCTGTTCACCCCGGCCCTGGGCCTGCTGCTCACCTGGGGCGGCACGGGCGTGCTGCGGCTCGTGACCGAGGGCCGGCGCAACAAGTGGCTGGAGAGCACCTTCAGCCGCTACGTCTCGCCAGACGTCGTGGAGGCGCTCAAGAAGAACCCCGCCCTGCTCGCGCTCGGCGGCCGCCGCCGCGACCTGACCGTGCTCTTCAGCGACGTGGCGAAGTTCACCAAGATCTCGGAGGAGCTGGGAGCCGACCAGGTCGTGCTGCTCCTGAACCGTTACCTCACGACGCAGTCCGAGCAGGTCATGGCCACGGGCGGAGTGATCGACAAGTTCATCGGCGATGCCGTGATGGCCTTCTGGGGCGACCCGCTCGACACGCCCGACCACGCGCTGCGGGCGATCCGCGCGGCGCTACGCTGCCAGGCTGTCGTCCCCACGCTGCAACCGTTGCTCGACCAGCTGGGCGTGAAGGACTTCCACATGCGCATCGGGGTCAACTCGGGCCCCGCCCTGGTGGGCAACATGGGGAGCGAGGAGCGCTTCGACTACACCTGCATGGGCGACACGGTGAACCTGGCCAGCCGCCTGGAGGGGGCCAACAAGGCCTTCGGCACGCGACTGATCGTGGGGGCAGACACCTACCGGATGGTGGAGGCGCAGGTGCTGGCCAAGCGCCTGGCCGACCTGCACGTGGTGGGGCGCAAGGAGGCCGTCAGTGTCTACGAAGTGCTGGCGCTGCGCGAGGACGCCGGACCCGACCTGCTCGCTCACGCGAGCGCTTTCGAGCAGGCCCACGGGGCCCTGAGGCGGGGGGACCTGGGGGCCGCCCAGACGCACCTGGCCGAGGCCGCCCGCCTCAGGCCAGGGGACGGCGCCACCGCCTGGCTGGGCTCCCTGGCTGCTAGCATGCGGGGGGGGACTGCCCCCTCCCCCTGGGACGGCGCCGTACACCTGACCGAGAAGTAGTCTTTTGTTCGCATCTAATTCTTGAGCGGCACTGGGATTGCGGTGGAAGGACAGATCCGTACCGTGGTCCCTGGGCCCCCAAGGGGCAGGAGGTTCCGATGATCGCCCGAGTGCTGACCCTCGTCGCTGCTGCGTTCTTCTCGCTCGCCGGCCCGGCACTCGCCGACGTCGAGGTGGGAGCGCTGCGCGCCCCGCTGTCGCGTGGAGGCGTGGCGCTCAAGGAGGAGCCGCGCATGGCGGCCAAGGCCCTGGGCCACGTGGCCTACGGCACGCGCATGCACGCCGAGGCGGTCGACGGGCTCTGGATCCGCGTCACGGCCAAGCTCACCGACGGCACGTCGAAGACCGGCTGGCTGCGCGCCGGGGACACGGTCGAGCCCTATGCCCTCACGGGCGCGGGCCGCACGGGTTCCGTGGGGACGGAGACCGGTCCGCGCGCCTCGGGCTCGGAGGTCTCGGCCGCCGGTCGCGGTTTCAGCCCCGAGATCGAGGAGCAGATGGCCGTGGGTGACGCGCAGATGCGCGCCGCGCTCGCCGTCGTGACCGCCCAGGTCGAGGGCGTGAAGCCCACGCCCGAAGCCGTCGCGGCCTTCGCCAAGCAGGGTCGCCTGGGGATCCCGGGCAAGGTCCGCTGAGGCGACGGACCTGAGACAGGCTCGATTTCGAGGAGCTTTGGACCTACGCTGCGCAGAGGCCTCCCTCCTCCTCACAGGACCTCCATGGACCGGAACTCCTCGATTTCGAGCCTGGCTCGCGTTGTCTTGGCTCGCGTTGTCACGTGTTCGAGCGTGCTGGCCCTCGCCGGATGCAGCGCCTCCGATCTCGCCGGCAACGCCGCAGGTGGCCTGATCGGCGGCGGTCGAGCGGGCGAGATCGCACGCGCCGCGGTGAGCGGCGCGGCCGACACCGTGCAGCAGATGAACATCGCGCTCTCGGTCGAGCAGGAGTACTACCTGGGGCGCGCGGTGGCGGCGACGGCCATCGCCCGCTACGGCCTCGACGGGGACGAGCTGCGCCAGGACTACGTGCGCAAGGTGGGCGCGGCCATCGTGGCGCTCTCCGACCGCCTCCCGGCCACCTATGGCGGCTACCACTTCGCGGTCCTGAACACCGATATCGAGAACGGACTCTCGGGCCCGGGCGGTTTCGTGATGATCACGCGCGGCGCGTTGCTGCGCTGCCGCAGCGAGGACGAGCTGGCCGGCATCCTGGCGCATGAGCTGGGGCACGTGAGCCTGAAGCACGGGGAAGGCGTCATCCGCGCCAGCCCCGAGTGGCAGCAGGGGATCGGCACGCTCTTCAAGGTGGTGGGGGCGGCGGCGGGTGCCAACGACCAGAGCATCGCGCCCAACATGACCCAGCTGCTCTCCGACACCGCCAAGGGCTTCGCCAAGTCTCTGGCTGAGACCGGCTACGGCAAGGAGGCCGAGCTCCAAGCCGACCGCGAGGGCTCGCTGATCCTCTACAGCGTGGGCTACGACGCCTCGGCCGTGCGTGTCTACCTCGAGGCCAACGAGGGCCGCGAGGCCAAGTCCTGGGACACGCACCCCCCGGCCAGCGAGCGCATCACGTCTCTCGAGGCGGTCGCGGCGGAGTACGGCGGCGGCTTCGACGGCGGCGTGGGCCGCAAGGCGCGCGACGAGCGCTGGGCCGCCTTCAAGGCCGGCCAGCCGATATCGTCCGTGACCGCCCCTGCCGGCGAGACGCCCCCCGCGGGCCCGATCGAGACCGCTCCTCGCTAGGAGTCGGGCGGGCGCCGCAGGTGTGCGGGGGCGGGCCCTTGGCGCCCGACTCCTAGATGGGGCGCGATCCGGCGTGCCGTGCCGCTTGCGGCCGGCTTGCTCCCCGCGCACGCAAGCTCGTGTACGTAGGTCCGGCAAAGAGGCGCGGCCGCGTCCTCCGGTGGGACGCAGAGGCGTCAATACGTCGAGCGCCGTTCGCGCGTGGGAGGGACCCGGTTCGCGGTCTGCGCCTTGACCCGCTGCGATACGACGAGGCGAGGGCGCGCAGGCCCTCCCGTCTCGCGCCCCACGACCTGCGTCAGAATGAAATCTCCTCGTCGGGGGAGAGGAACTCGATGCGCCGGTCGCCCGACAGCTCGAGGGCGGCGCGGATGCCGTCGCCGTAGCCGGGCTTGAGGTGCGTCACCAGCACGCGCACGTGACGCTTGAGCTTGGCGAGATCGTCCATCAAGAGGCGTGGCGTCATGTGCTTGCTCTTGCGCGCCAGCTCGATCAGGTCGTCGGTGAAGGAGCACTCGACCGTGATCGCGGCCAGGTCGGGCTGGGCCTCGGCGAAGCGCCAGATCTCGTCGGTGGTGGTCGTGTCGCCCAGGAGCAGGATCGAGCGTCCGCCCTTGCGCAGCAGGTAGGCCTGGCAGGGGACGACGTGGTTGAGCGCCACGGCCGTGACCTCGTGGCCGCTCTCGAGCGTGCGCTTGTCGCCGGGCTCCAGCGGCTGGAAGCGCACCAGCGCCTGGTCGTCGATGCGTGCCCCGGTGAAGTCCGGCCAGATCCGGTCGTTGAACAGGTGCTTGCGCAGGGTCTCGAGCGTGTAGGCCGAGCCGTGGATCGAGCAGGTCAGGGCACCCGGGCCGAAGCGGTTCGCCAGCAGCAGGGGCAGGGTCCAGACGTGGTCGAGGTGCCCGTGGGTGAGCAGGATCGAGCGCAGGTGGCGCTGGGCCGGCAGGGCCAAGCCCGTGGTCAGGGCGCCCGCGTCCACCGCCACCTCGTCGTCCACGAGGTAGCAGGACAGCGGCATGCCGGGGGCGCTGCCGCCCGCGCAGCCCAGGACGCGAAGACGCATGTCCTGAGCCTACGCCCCCGTGCGCCCATCTACCACTTTGCCGACCCCGTCGCGTCTTGACCCTCGCCGGTCCGGGCCCGTACCTTGCGTCCGTTGCCGCCCGCATCCTCCGGTCGGGCCCTCGTCCAAGGAGTCCGCTGCGTGAACTCCCATCCCCTGCTCACGGTCCTGAAGATCGCCGTGTTCGGGATCTTGGCTTTCCTGGTCGGGATGGTCTTTTGGCAGGGGAACCGCCGGGAGGTCTCCGAGATCCGCCTGCAGGCCGAGGTGGGGCAGCTGCGTGGCGAGATCGCCCAGCAGGCCGCCCGCCTGCGCGAGTCCCAGTCGGCGCAGCAGAGGCAGCAGGAGAGCGTGGACCGGCTCTCGGGTTCGGTCGAAGCCCTGACCGCGCTGCTGGCGTCGGGAGGCGTGCGCGGCCCGCCGGTCGAGGGAGCCGTGGCCGTTACGCCAAGCACGGTGCCGACGGTCAGGCCCCGCACGAGCAGCGCCGACGCGGACGCGCCTCCCGCCTATCTGACCGGGCGCGCGCGTGAGCTTTGGGGCCGCTTTCCGAGCTACCTCAAGCCCGACCCCGAGCAGGTCCCGCTGCCCGCCCTCGACACACCGGGGCTCGACCCCAACGGGCGCGTACGCACCTGGTTCCAGAGCGCGCTCTCCGGGCTCAATCCGATCACCAAGAACGACGGCAACCTCACGCGTAACGTCAAGAACCGCTGCATGGCCTGGCTGTGCGCCTACCACGACAAGAACCCCGACGAGTTCGCCCCCTGGCTCGCCCAACGGGTTGAGGTCGACCCCCAGCACCTCGAGTACGTGATCTGGCTCAAGCGCGGAGTCAAGTGGCAGCCGGCCCAGCTCGACCTCTCGAAGTACCCGCATCTGCAAGGTGAGCACGAGGTCACCGCCCGCGACGTCAAGTTCACGCTGGACCTGATCCTCAACCCAGCCGTCGAGGCCGCGCACGTGCGCTCCTACTACAGCGAGTGCTCGGGCGTCGAGGTCGTGGACGACTACTGCTGCATCGTGCGCTGGAAGAAGTCGCAGTGGAACTCCATCGCCTGGACGCTGGCGGAGCTCTTCCCCACGCCCGAGCACCTGCTGGCCTACGACGAGAGCGGCAAGCGCTACGAGGACGAGAAGCTGCCCGCCGCGATCAACGATCACTGGTTCTACCGGGACAACCGCTTCCTCCACTGCGGGCCCTACATCATGGCGGAGTACGACCCCTCGAGCCACTGCCTGCTGCGCCGCAACGAGGGCTACTTCGATTCCGCGCGGCTGCCGCCGATCCGGGAGATCTACATGGAGATCTTCCCGGACCGCGAGCTGCAGGAGAAGAAGCTGATGGCCGGCGAGCACGACTACGGCGGCCTGCTCCCGCACTCGTGGGATCGCCTGCGCAAGGACGAGAAGACGCCCTTGGCCCAGGGGAAGATGGAGGAGAACTGGCTCTGGGGCACTCAGTTCGGGTTCATCGCCTGGAAGATGACCGACCCGTTCTTCAAGGACGTGCGCGTGCGCACGGCCATGAGCCTGGCCTGCGACCGTCAGCGGATGAGCGAGAGCCTGCACCTGGGCAAGTCGGCCGTGGTGACCGGCCCCGCCTACTTCCAATCGCCCTTCGTGCCGGAGGGCCTCAAGCCCCTGCCTTTCGATCTGGAGCGCAGCAAGGCGCTGCTGGCCGAGGCCGGGTGGACAGATGAGGACGGCAACGGCGTCCTCGAGAACGAGATCGACGGCGAGACTCGCGAGATGCGCTTCACGGCGATGGTGCCGCAGAACAAGGAGTGGGCCGACGTCTTCCAGATCTTCAAGGCCGACCTGGCCAAGATCGGCGTGATCATGGAGCTCGAACAGCTCCAGTGGGGCCAGTTCTCCGACCGGCTCGACGATCGCAAGTTCTCCTGCACCGCGCTCTACTGGGACACGAGCGGGTGGGACTCCGACTTCCACCAGATCTGGCACTCGAGCCAGATCGCCGAGCCGAAGTCGAGCAACTTCATCGAGTTCTCCGATCCCGACGTGGACCGTTGGATCGAGGAGGCGCGCGAGACCTTCGACCGCGACAAACGCCGGGTGATCCAGCAGAACATCCACCGCCGGATCGCCGAGCTGCAGCCCTACACGTTCATGCACACGACCCGCAGCGTGGTCCTGACCTACCCGGAGCGCATCACAAACGTGAAGGCCGGGCTCGTCTTCCGGCTGCGGCCTTTTGCGCGCCTCTTCCCCATGTACGTGCCCCTGCCAACCCGCTAGAGCCCGCGTGACCACGTACCTCCTGCGCCGCGTGCTGCTGATGATCCCCACCTTCCTGGGGATCTCGCTCGTGATCTGGCTCGTGATGGCTTTCTCTCCGGGCAAGCCCGCGGGAGCCGGAGGTGGCGGCGACATGGGCGCCGACCCGAGCGCCATGGATCCCAACCGGGACGAGAGCGAGCGCATCTTCCGCGAGCAGTTCGCGCTCAACCGTCCGGTCTTCTGGAACGACTGGACGTCACTGACCGAGGCCGAGGTCTTGGGCAAGATCCAGATCGTCCGGGAGGGCGTGGCCAGCCACGGCGTAGCCGTCTTCCGACGGGCGCGCGAGCAGTTGATGGACTGGGGCCGCTACGCGGTGCCCGCCTTGATGAGCCTCCTGCGCACGTCCGAGGGCGAGGTCCAGACCGCCGTTCTCGGCTGGCTGCGCTACAGCGCCCTGTGGCCCAACGCCATCCACGCGGCGGGGGTGACCCCGTCGGAGGAAGCCCTGGCCCTGGACCGCAAGCACCAGGAGGAGAACCGGCGCCTCAAGGGCGCCGACATGCTCTGGCCGCAGGGGGCTGCCCCGGCGGAGCGTGAGGTCGTCGTGACGCGTTGGGAAGCCTGGTATCGGGATGGCGCGGCCGAGTGGGATCTGGGCTTGGCGGGAGAGTTCTGGCGCGGCGCCTCCGACACGCAGTTCGGCCGCTACTGGGGCAACCTGCTCACGGGCGACCTGGGTCTCTCGAGCCGCGAGCGCAAGCCGGTCTGGGGCATGATCCTGAGTCGCTTCAAGTACTCCCTGAGCCTGGCCGTGCCCTCCTTCCTGATCGCCTGGGTGCTGGCCTTGCTGCTGGGCGTCGTCTCCGCCACGAATCACGGCAAGCCCCTCGATCACGGCATCGGCCTGGGGCTGTTCCTGCTCTACAGCATCCCCGTCTTCGCCACGGCCACCGTGCTGCAGCGCATCCTGGCGCAGGAGCTCAAGTGGTTCCCCGTCTCGAATTTCGACCAGGGCGCCGCCGCCACGCAGCTGATGACGACCTGGGCACACTTCAAGGACATCCTCTGGCACATCACCCTGCCCATCGTCTGCTACACGTACGGCAGCCTGGCCTACATCTCGCGTCAGGCGCGTAGCGGCATGCTGGAAGTCCTGAAGAGCGACTACGTCCGCACGGCGCGCGCCAAGGGCGTGCCCGAGCGCCAGGTCATCTGGCGTCACGCCGTACGCAACGGCATGATGCCCGTGGTCACGTTGCTGGGCACCGCCCTGCCCGTGCTCCTCGGCGGCAGCGTGGTGATCGAGTACATCTTCAACATCGACGGCTTCGGGCTGCTGTTGATCAACTCGATCCACCAGAAGGACTACAACGTGATCATGGGGGTCGAGCTGATCGTCGCCGCGCTCACGCTGGTGGGCATGCTGCTGACGGACATCCTCTATGCCGTGATGGATCCGCGGATCAGCTACGCGTGAACGGCCCTCCGCCCGTCTCCGGCCTGACCCGCTCCGCGTCGCAGAGCCAGTGGGCCATCGTGCGCCGCATGTTCCGTCGCAAGCGGCTGGCGGTCTGGGGCCTGCGCGTGACCATGGGCCTGGTGCTGATCGCGGTCTACGCGCCGCTGATCGCCTGCGACGTGCCGTTCCTGTGGCGCGAGCCGGGCGGGGGCCTCGAGAGCCCCTGGTTGGCGCGGCTCTTCGACGAGCTCAGCTGGGAGCACGGCGTCGATCGCTTCTTCAACAGCCTGCTCGTGACCTTGACCCTGGGGCTGTCGACGGCCCTCGTGGTGCGACTGCTCCGCGGTGGGGGCCGGGCTTGGCAGGGGTGGGTCGGGTGGTATGCCGCCGCGGCGGTCGTGCTGGCGCTGCTCCAGGCCGCCGGGTTCGCCTTCACGCGCAGCCTGCCCTACGAGGACTTCGCGCGCGACCCCGAACGGCGTGAGGCCCTGGCCGACTACGCGCTGGTGTGGGCCGACCGCCAGCTGCGCGGCTCCGCCGCCGTGGAGCTCCTGGCCTCCGACGCGCCGCTCGCGCGCGATCCCGCGGCCTTGCGCGAGCTCTCCTCGAGGATCAGCGCCTGGGCCGAGGGACGCCCCGTGAACGCGACCTCCGACCCGCTCGACGCCGCCAACGCCCTGACTCGCGCGGCGACCCAGCTCGAGGCGGCGGCCCTGGGCCGGGCGCAGGGCGCCTGGTGGGCCTGGCGGGCACCCATCCCCTACGGGCCGGGCGACCAGCGTGGGGGGCGCGAGGAGCAGTTCGTGCGCGCCTTCGCCGATCGACCCGACCACGTCCTGGGGACCGACCTGCAAGGCCGCGACGTCTTCGCCCGCATCCTCTACGGCACGCGCATCTCGCTCACCATCGGCCTCGTGGCCGTGAGCATCTACGTCACCATCGGGACCATCCTGGGCGCGCTCGCGGGCTACTTCGGGCGCAAGGTCGACCTGGCCATCATGCGCCTGGTGGAGATCGTGATCTGCGTTCCGGGCCTCTTCCTGATCATGATGATCGTCGCGCTCACCGAGAACCGTTCGATCTTCCTGATCATGGTCGCCATCGGCCTGGTGGGCTGGACGGGCGTCTGCCGGCTCGTCCGCGGCCAGTTCCTGCGCGAGCGCGCGCTCGACTACGTCACGGCCGCGCGGGCCTTGGGCCTCTCCGACGGGCGCATCATCTTCCGGCACGTGCTGCCCAACGCCTTGGCCCCGGTGCTCGTGGCGGCCACCTTCGGCGTCGCCAGCGCCATCCTCACCGAGAACACCCTGGCCTTCATCGGCTTGGGCGACTTCACCGTGCCCTCGTGGGGCCGCATCCTGAACGACGGCCGCGACTCGGGCTACTGGCACCTGATCCTGCCGCCGTCGATCGCGATCTTCCTCACCGTCACCGCGCTCAACCTGGTGGGCGACGGCATCCGCGATGCGCTCGACCCCAAGCTGCGTAACTAGGCCTGCGGGAGGGTCGGAGGCCGACCGATCCGCTCGCCTGGGAGGTCTTGCGTGATCGACGAGCCGCCGAGCAGCGCCGGTGGGCTGGGTGGGGGGGGCGCGGGGGGGCGGGGCGCGGTGCCGGAGGGACGGGCGGCTGACGAGCGCGTGGGCCGGGCGGCGGGACGGGTCTCGCTGGC
>JANOFW010000099.1:0-10261 GCA_031413835.1 Planctomycetia bacterium | reverse complement strand
ACGCGGCGGAACCCGAAACCCATCGAACTTCTCAACGGCCTCCGCGGGCGACCACAAGGGTCGCCCCTACGCGCGCACCAGCACGATCTTGCCGAAGTTCTTGCGCTCGTGGAGGAAGGTGTGCGCGCCGGCGGCGCCCGCAGCCGTGAGGGGGAAGGTGCGGTCGAGGGTGGGGCGGATGGTGCCGTCGGAGAGGCCCGTCGCGAGTTGAGTCAGGCCCTCGCGCTGCAGATCGCGCTCCTCGAAGAGGTGGGCGAGGTTCAAGCCGAAGAGGCCGTTGTTCTTGTTCATCAGCGTGATCGGGTTGACCTTGCTCACCTTGAGCAGGCTGGTGACGGTGTGCCACAGGCGGCGCTTGGGGCCGGAGACCAGGCTCGAGAAGCCGTAGCACATCACGCGGCCCAGGGGCTCGAGCAGCCGAAGGCTGCGCTCGAAGGACTCCGGGCCCAGCGGATCGAGGATCAGGTGGAAGCCGCGGCCGCGCAGCTCGGCGCGCGCCTGGGTCTCGAGGTCTTGGCCCTTGGGGCCGAAGGTCGTGTGGTCGAAGGCCTTCTTGAAGCCCAGGCTCTCGAGCCGGCGGCACTTCTCGGCCCCGCCCGCCGTGGCGTAGAGCTCGACGCCCGAGAGCCCGCGCGCGAGGTCGAGGGCCGCCAGGCCCACGCCCCCCGCGCCCCCGTGCACCAGGACCCGCTCGCCGCTGCGCGCATTGCCGCAGCGCAGCAGCGCCAGGTGGGCGGTCAGGTAGTTGACCGGCACGGCCGCGGCCGTGGTGAAGGGGATGTTCGCGGCGATGGGGGCCACCGACCACATCGGGGCTTTCACGCTCTGGGCGTAGCCCCAGAAGCGGGTGGCGGCCATCACGCGCGCGCCCACCTCCAGCGGAGCCTCGACCTGCGCGCCGACCTCCTCGATCACACCGGCCACCTCGTAGCCCGGGGCGTAGGGCATCTTGGGCGCGTCGGGGTAGAGGCCCACGCGGCCCATCAGGTCGGCGAAGTTGACCCCCGCGGCCTCGACCCGGATGCGCACGTCCTTGGGCGAGAGCCGTGCGTCGGGGATCTCGCGCTCCTCGAAGACGTCGGGGGCGCCGTGGTGGGGGATGACGATCGCGCGCATGGGCGCAGCATACGCGCCGTGGGGCGGCGCTACTCCGCCTGCGCCTTGCCTTCGGCCACGAGGCGGCTCATCTCGGCGCGGGCCTGGGCCCGCCCGGTGGTGTGGGGTTCGCCCGACTCGAGGGCCAGGCCCTCGGCGGCCCGCGCGCAGAGGTCGTGGGCCTTCTGGTACTCCTTCTGGCCCAGGTAGAGCTTGTGCAGGTTGTTCCAGGCGTCGAAGTAGCCCACGTTGGAGAGCTTGAGGGCGCGCAGGTAGTAGACCTCGGCCTTCTCCAGGTCGTGCGTGGGCTCGTAGAACTGGAACATCAGGCCCGTGTCGCTCGTGATCTGGGCCCAGCCGAAGCGCTGGCCCCAGGGCGCCGCCTCCACCACGTCGTAGGTGAAGTCGTCGATGATCTTCGAGGCCTGCTCGTAGAGCCGCGCCGAGGCCTTGGCGATCGTGGCCCAGCCGGCATCGCCCTGGTGGCGCACGTAGGCCTCGCGCAGGATGAACGCCCCGTTCTGGAGCACGTAGGGGTTTTCCTGGGTGCGGGCGGCGAGCCGCTCGTAGTCCTCCAGGCAGGCCTTGGCGTTCGAGAGGCTCTCGGCGGCGGCGCGGGTGTGTTTGGCGCGCAGCCGCTGCTCGAGCTCGTCGGCCGCGACCGGGTCGCGCGGGTTGAGGGCCAGACCCTTTTCAAGGACCCCCACGGCCTCCTCCTCGCGACCCAACTTCGTGAGCGCCTGACCGAGGAAGAGGAACGCGCGCGGGTCGGGCCGGCGCGCCTTGCCCACATAGGTGGTGAGCGAGGCGGCGGCGGGCTCCCAGCGGTTGGCGGCGAAGTGCGCGAAGCCCAGGAAGTAGTGCACGACGGCGTTGGCCGACAGCTCGTCGGCCAGGCGCATCAGCAGGGCGACGTAGACGGTCTGATCGCGCGAGAGCAGCGCCTCGATGCCCAGCAGCGGGTAGCGACTCTCGCCGTCGAGGGCCATGGCCTTCTGGTAGGCCGTGAGCGCGTCGTCGGTGTGGTCGGCGCCCAGGTACTGGCTGGCGTAGCCCAGCTGCATCCAGGTGTCGAACGAGCTCGGGTCGAGCTTGATGCTGGCCTGGTAGGCGCCCTTGGCCTTGCGGAACAGGGCCACGGTGCGCTCCGAGGTGGGCTCGGCGGCGTAGCCCGCGCGGGCCTGCTCGTAGTAGGCCTGGCCCTGCCAGTAGTAGGCCCGGGCGCTGGGCTTCCTCTCGAGGGCCGCGTCCACCACCTCGAGGGTCTTGTCGAAGGTGCCCATCTGCCAGTGCGTCTGCGCCAGACCGGCCACGGCGCACTCGTCGTCGGGCGTCACGGCCAGCGCCTTCTCGAACTGGATCTGGGCATCGCGGAAGACGAACTCCTTGACCTTGTCGTCGTCCTTCGTCGGAGCCAGGGCCAGGAAGATCTCGCCCAGCGCCACGCGCGCCTCGGCGTCGTCCTCCTTGGCCTTGACCAGCTTGGTCACCTCGACCTCGGCCAGGTCGAGCCGCTCGACGAGTCCGACGCGCGCCGCGGCGCGGGCCAGGCCCAGCGCCGCCTCGCGGCCGTGCTTCTCCGACCCGAGGGCCTTCTCGAAGGCCGCCGCGGCATCCTCGAAGCGGCGCTCCTTTAGGGCCTTCTGGCCGTCCTCCAGCGGACCCGCTTCCGCCCGCAGGGCGAAGCCGGCGGCGAGGAGCAGGGACAGCGCGGTCGTCAGCAGTCGGGGGGCGCGGGGGGCGGTCATGGGGCGTCTCCGAGGTGAAACGGGTGCTACCGACCGCTCCCGCGCCCGGGGGCGGCGCGCTGGGCTGGGGGCGCTCGGGCCACCGCGTCGTCCTACTGTAGGAAGACTACACGGCGTCCTCCGCGGCGGCCCTCCGCACCCCAGCCAGCGCGCCGGTGCGAGGCAGCCTTGCGTGCCCGGAGAGCGGCCGATCGACCGAGGAACCTCAGCCGCCCCAAGAGACTCGCGCCCGACGCCACAGGCACGCGGCCCCCGGGCGTCCCCCGCGCGGGCTACCCTGCGGACTGGATGCAACGCGCGAGCGCCACTCTCCCGGTGCGCCGAGCCGCGCCCGTGGTCGGGCCGCGCGAGGGTGGGAGCGCGCCTCCGCCCGTGGATCTGGGCGCGGCGCTGCTGAGCGTGGTGCCCGACGGCGTGGTCACGCTGGGCGCCGACGGGTCGATCGGACGCTGGAGCGCGGCCGCCGAGCGCCTGAGCGGACGCTCGCTCGCGTCGGTCCGGCGCCTGGGGTTCGCCGCACTCTTCAAACGGCCCACCGAGGCGCGCCGGCTGCTGGCGACGGCCGCTGCGCGCCGCGGCCCGGTGGAGATCGAGTCGCTGCTGCTGCACGCCGACGGGCGTGAGGTGCCGGTGCGGCTCGCGGCGGTGGCCCTGCCGACGGCCCCCCCCGTCGCGGTGACGGCGGCGCGCGGCCTGGGCCACGAGGACGGCGCTGCGCTGCTCGTGTTGCTCGAGGACCGCAGCGAGGTCCACACGATCCGCCGGCGGCTGATCGAGACCGAGAAGCTCTCGGCCATGGCCAAGATCGCCGGCAGCATCGCCCACGAGATCAGGAACCCCCTGAACTCGCTGTTCCTCTCGGCCGACCTGCTCGAGGACGAGCTGGGCGGGGTGGCCGGGGGCGAGAGCGTGAGCGCCACCCTGGGCGCGATCCGCGAGGAGATCGAGCGGCTCAACCAGATCATCACGCACTACCTGGCCCTCTCGAAGATCGGGGGTACGGAGCGCGAGACGGTCGATCTGGGCCGTTTCGTGCGCGAGTTCGTCGACGAGCAGCGCGAGCGGGCCACGGCCCGGGGGGTGGCCCTGCGCGCGCGCGGCGCGGCCGCGCCCTGCCTCGTGGCGGGCGACCGCCACCAGCTGCGCCGCGTGCTGCTCAACCTGGTCGAGAACGCGCTCGACGCACTCTGCCTTCAATCCGGGAGCCTGCAATCCGGGAGCCCTCAAGCCGGCCCGGAAGGCGCGACGCCGTCGCGGCGCCGGCCCGCGGTGATCGGCA
Organism: Planctomycetia bacterium; assembly: GCA_031413835.1. Classification (GTDB taxonomy): domain Bacteria; phylum Planctomycetota; class PLA2; order PLA2; family JAEUHO01; genus CAXQZU01. The sequence continues at coordinate 6,139 of JANOFW010000099.1, read as the reverse complement.
TCTCGGTCAAGCGCTTCCCCGGCGGCGTGCGCCTCGTGGTGCGCGACAACGGGCCCGGCCTGGCCCCCAGCGTGCGCGAGCGTCCCTTCGAGCCCTTCCGTTCCACCAAGCCACGCGGCGCGGGCCTGGGCCTCTATCTGGTGCGCGAGATCGTCTGCGCCCACGGCGGCACCATCGGCCTCCTGAGCGCCGAGCGCGGGGGCACGCGGGTGGCCATCCGCCTGCCGGCGGCCCAGCCCCGCCGCGGGCGCCTGCGGGTCGGGCGCTGAGGCTCATGGTCGCCGTCGCCCCCTTCCGCATCCTGCCCTTCCGCATCCTGATAGTGGACGACGACCGCAACTGCCGCGAGTCGCTGCGTCGGGCCCTCGAGCGCGACGGACACCTCGTGTTTACGGCCGAGGACGGCAAGGCCGCCCTGGCCGTGGCGCGCCAGCAGGAGCTCGATCTGGTCCTGACCGACCTGATCATGCCGGGCCTGGGCGGCCTGGGCTTCCTCGACGGGCTGCGCATCCTGCGTCCCGAGGTGCCGGCGATCCTGATCTCGGCCTTCGCCAACGTGGACACGGCAGTCAAGGCCGTGCAGCGGGGCGTGAGCGACGTGCTCGAGAAGCCCATCCGGCTGCGCGACGTGCGCAAGGCCGTCAAGCGCGCCATGGAGGGCCGCCGGCACGAGCGCGGGTTCTCCGGCCTGCGCGATGCCAGCGTGCGCGAGGCCGCGCCCCCTGCGCCCCCCTCGCGCGAGCGCATCGTCGGCCGCCGGCGCCTGGTGGGCCGCAGCCCCGTGTTTCTCGACCTGCTCGACCTCGTCGGGCGCGTGGCGGCCGTCCAGAGCACGGCCCTGCTCCTGGGCGAGAGCGGCACGGGCAAGGAGCTGATCGCCGCGGCGCTCCACGAGGGCAGCCCGCGCGCCTCGGGCCCGCTGGTCAAGGTGGCCTGCGCCGCGCTAGCGGAGGGCGTGCTCGAGGCCGAGCTCTTCGGCAGCGAGAAGGGGGCCTACACGGGCTCGGTGGCCCAGCGGCGGGGCCGCTTCGAGCTGGCCGACGGCGGCACGCTGTTCCTCGACGAGATCGGCGACCTGCCGCTATCGCTGCAGGTGAAGCTGCTGCGCGTGCTGCAGGAGGGCGAGTTCGAGCGCGTCGGCGGCGTGTCCACCCAGCGCGTGGACGTGCGCGTGATCGCCGCCACCCACCGCGACCTGGAGGCGGAGGTGCGCGCCGGGCGCTTCCGCGAGGACCTCTACTGGCGCCTGAACGTGATCCCCCTGGTGGTGCCGCCGCTGCGCGAGCGGGGGGCCGACGTGGTGCTGCTGGCCGAGCACTTCCTGCGCCTGTCGCTGGAGGCCACCCGGCGCGTGACGCCCGACGTGATCGCGCCCGAGGCGCTGGCCCTGATGCAGGCCTACCGCTGGCCGGGCAACGTGCGCGAGCTCGAGAACGCCATCGAGCGCGCCGTGGTGCTCTCGCGTTCAGCCCAGATCGGGCCCGACGACCTGCCCGCGGCCGTGCGCCGCGCCGCCAGCGACCCGGCGCTCCAGAACCGGCCTCCGATCCACTTCGAGGTGGGACAGACCTTTGAGCAGCTCGAGCGCGAGGCCATCCGCCGCACCCTCGAGGCCGTGGACGGCAACCGCGAGGCGGCCGCCTCCATCCTGGGCATCGGCGTGGCCACCCTCTACCGCCGCCTCAAGGAGATGGGCGAGGGCGACGACCCTGGTCCCGGACCCCTCTTCGAGCATGAGCGCGGGGCCTGACCCCGCCGGCTGCTCCCGCCGGCAAACGAAAACGGCCGCCGTCGCAATCGACGGCGGCCGCACCCTATCGATGGGGTGAAGGCGAACTACTTCTTCTTCGCGCGCCGGGTCTTCTTCTTCGCCGACTTGCGCTTTGCCTTCTTCTTTGCCATGGAAGCCTCCTTGAAGGGTCCCGCTCAGGGGGACCGTGCCACGTGCTCCATCGATGGCCACCGATGGAGGTCTCTGTTGTCTCTCCGCAGATACGCGCCTGGACCGTCACCCGTGGCGAAACGGCGATCCCACGCGCACGCTGCGTGACGTGCGAACAGCACGCGAGGGGACCTACCATCAACTTCCGTGCCGAGTGGCGAACACGGGGGGAAAATGCAGGCGAACGGTCGCATCGCCTCTCATTATGAGAAATCGCCGCGCCGAGCGCAAGGGCCTGCTCTCAAATCGACGGTCGCATGGGCGCGCGCGGCGGCGTGGTCCGACGACGGAGGTGTGTTTGGGCGATCGCCTGCTGCTCGACACCGCGCTGGCGCCCGCGTTGCACGCGGCGGGGCTCAGCAGCGCCGCCGCGCTGCTCGCGCTCGGCGGCGATCCCGACGCGACGCATTTCGTGCGCGTCGTCGACCTGCCGGTGGACGGCACGGTGGGACGCTTCCACCTCAAGCGCTACGCCTACGACGGCTGGGGGCGCTCGAAGGGCCTGCTCGGACGCGGCACGCTGTGGGGCGCGGCCCCGGGGGTCAACGAGTTCCGCATGCTCGCCGCCATGCGCGAGAACCACGTGCCGGCGGTGCGACCCGTGGCGGCGGCCGCGCGCACGCGGCGAGGCCGGCTGGTCGCGCACGCGGTGCTGACCGAGCACGTGCCGGGCGCCATCGACCTGCAGCAGCGCTGGCTCGACCCCGCGGATCCGCTGCGATCCGACCGCCGCGCGCGCCGTCGGGTGGCCGAGCTCATCGGGCGTAACCTGCAGCGCATGCACGCTTTCGGCAACGTGCATCGCGACGTCTACGCGCGCAACGTGCTCGTGCGCCTGGACGAGGACGGGCCGCGCATCTGGTTCCTCGACTGCCGGCGCGCCGGGCCGCCCTCGTGGCGCAGCGGGCCCTGGTCCGACCTGGCCACACTCGATGCCGACTGGAAGGGCAAGCTGCCGCGCACCGATCGCCTGGCCACGTTGCGCGCCTACCTGGGCACGGAGGACGACGTCGGCGAGGCCGTGGCGCGCATCGCCAAGCTCAGACCGAAGGTGAAGCTCAGGGACTGGCGTTAGGGGGGCCCGGGGGGCAGGCCGCCTCCGGCCGGGAGCGGAGACGGCGCGGCGTCCCTGTCTGTCCCTCACCGGGTCTACTCTTCCGCCCCCATGCTCACGATCCGCACCTGTTCCCTGCGTCGCTACCGCATCGAGGGCGCGCTCCCCGCGCCCGCCTCCGAGGAGCTGTGCAAGCGCCTGACCGACCGGCGCTTCTTGCCCCTCTCGGCCCGCGAGGAGCGCACCTACGGCTGGGTGACGGCCGACAACCTGCTGCTCACGAGGTTTGACGCCGACACCCTCCTGCGCGGCGAGCAGGTGGTGCTGGGGCTGCGCATCGACCGCCGGCGCGTCAACCCGCGCCTGCTGCGGGCCCAGCTCGACCTCGAGACCCGTGCCCGGGCGCTGGCGGGCGAGGACGGCGCGGGCCCCAAGCGCATGTCGAGGGACGAGCGCCAGGAGCTGCGCCAGCACCTCGCGCAGGAGCTCTTGAAGCAGACCTCGCCGACGGTGGACGCCTACACCGTGATCCTCGACCCCGCGCGCAAGCAGGTGAGCCTGCTGACGCTCTCGCGCCGCGCCCACGAGGCGCTCTCGGCCCTGTTCCTCGACACGTTCGAGGCTTCCTTGGTGCCCCTCACACCTTGGCGCCGCGCCCAGGAGCTGCTCGAGCGGCCCCAGGCCCTCGACACGCTGGAGCGCACCGAGTTCTGGCCGGCGCATCTCGGCGGTGCGGAGCTCGGCGGGACGTCGGCGGCCTCTGCCCTGCTTGCCGACCGGAGGCTGCCGTCATGATTGCTCCCACCGGTTCTGCTTCTGCGGCTGCGCCGGGCGATGACCGCGGGGGGCTCGACTTCCTCGGGCCCGAGTTCCTGACCTGGCTGTGGTGGCGCGCCGCCGAGGCCCCGGGCTTCACCCACCCGGACGGCACCGAGGTCTTCGTGCACCTCGACGAGCACCTCGAGCTGCGTGGCGAGCGCGCGGCGGCTCGCCGCACCGTGCTGCGCTCGGGCGTGCCGGGCGCCTCGGCCGAGGCCCGCGCGGCGCTCAAGAGCGGCAAGACCCTGGTGGCGGCACGCGTGCTGCTGGTGCGCGGCGAGGAGGAGCGGCGGGTCACCATCAAGGCGGAAGACCTCGATTTCTCCGGCTTGAAGCTCCCCGCCCCCGAGCCGGGCCCCGCGCGCGAGCGGCTCGAGCAGTCCCTCGAGGGTCTGGTGCGGGCCGAGGAAGACCTCGACCTGTGCTTCCGGGCCTTCCTCGACGTGCGTCTCTCGCCGGCCTGGCCGGCCGAGGTGCTGCGCATGCGCGCCTGGGTGTCCACACCCAGCGAGGACGAGCGCGTCGGCGGGCCCGCAGGCAAGGCCGAGCAGCCCGCCGCGCTACGCTAGGGGCATGTCGCATGGCAGGTGGTGGCCGCTCCTGACGTGCCTGCTCGCGTCCGCGGGCCCCTGCGCCTGCGCCTACCGGCCGGGTCACCCGGTGATCCGCGGTCCTTGGGGGTCCGGGGGGCCCAGGCCGGCGCCGCAGCTCTGGGCGGCCTCCTCTGCGTCCGACGATCCCGTCGAGCACGAGGTCGATACACCGGCTCGCATCGACGCGTTCTTCGGCGACATGGGACAGATGCGGTTCAGGCTCAGGGAGATGCGCGCCCGGGCCGCGCCCATCGACCAGCCCATCGCCGGCTTCTCGGACCGCCAGGCAGCTGCCGGTCTGATGCGACGGCTAGAAGGTCGAGGCCCCCTGGGCGGCACGCTGCGAAACGCCGTGGTCTACGGCATCAGCGGCCGGCTGCCGATCACGACCCAGCAGGCCGGATGGCTGTGGTATCGCGAGGAGCTGCAGGGCAAGGCGCTGGGGATCCAGGCCTTCAAGCGCGAGGAGCGGGTCTTCGAGCTGTCCCACAGCGCGCGCATGGGCTACCGCGTCGAGCTGCTCGGGGTGGGCACCAAGCCGCTCACCTTCGACCTCGTCTTCGGCCTCTCGATCGAGGGCCTGGAGCTCCCCGACGGCACGGTGCTGCTGCGCTACGATCCGCGGCCCGTGCCCGGGGCTCGGCACGTCACCCTCTGGCGCGGGGGCTGCATCTTCGAACCCGAGGGCCAGGGCTGCGTGGTCACGGAGGTGGTGGCCTTCGGCACCGACATCCACCTGCCGCTGCTCGAGCCCGTGCTGCGCGGGCAGATCGAGGAGGCGCTGACCGCCCGCGGATTGAACCTGGCAGGCTTCGCCTACCAGCTGGCCGGGAGGCCCGTGCCGTCCTTGCGCTGAGCGCCCGCGAGACGCCGGTGTAGGGCGCCCCTACCTGGGCATCTCGTCGGCGGTGAGCCAGCCGTCGGTGTTCTTGTCGAGAGCGCGCCACTCCTCGTCGCTGCCCGGCCACTCGGGGCGGCAGAGGCGGCCGTCGCCGTCCTTGTCGAGCGCGGCCAGCTTGCCCGTGGGGGGCGGGGGGGCGCCGGCGCCCGGCGCCGGTTGCTGCCCCGGCGCGGGGGGGGCAGGGAAGTCGTCGGCCGTCAGCACGCCGTCGGCGTTCTTGTCGAGCTTGGCGAACTGCTCGTCGCCACCGGGGAACTGCTCGCGGGTCACCTTGCCGTCCTTGTCGTGGTCGAAGCGCCGCAGCAGGTCGGGCCCGCCTGCGCCGCCGGGTCCCCCGGCGCTGCCAGGCTGGCCGGGCTGGCCGGGCTGGCCCCCCGCGGCGCGGCGGGCCTTCTTCAGGCCCACGGCAAACTCCTCGGGCGTGAGCGCGCCGTCTCCGTCCTGGTCGCCCTTGAGGGCGCGCTCGCGCAGGGGCTCGGGCAGCTCGGCCGCCTCGACCTTGCCGCTGGCGTCCTTGTCGAACTCGGCGAACTGGCGTGCGAGCTGTTCGGGCGAGGGCTCCGGGCCTCCCGGCCCTCCCTGCCCCCCAGGCCCCCCTGCTCCAGGACCTCCCGGGCCGCCCATGCCATGCCGCGATTGACCGAGGCGGACCGCTGGCCGGTCGGGCTGGTGTGGCTGGCGCTGTGCGGGTTGGCAGGGGATTGGTCAGGCCTGCACTATATGGTGGGCGCATTTCTGGCGGGCACGGTGCTCGACGCCAAATGGTTTGGCCATGACGCGATGGACCGGTTTCGCGGCGTCGTACTGCTGACCATGATGCCGGTGTTTTT
>JANOFW010000098.1:0-9938 GCA_031413835.1 Planctomycetia bacterium | reverse complement strand
GAGCCTGGGCGCGGGCTCGCTGCTCAGGAGCGCGGCCGCCGCGCCCGACAGCACCATCGCCGTCAAGCCGGTGACGGTGGTCGTCTTCCTGCGCGGAGGGCAAGACTCGCTCAACACCTTCGTGCCCTACGGCGACCCGCGCTACTACGACCTGCGCCCCACGATCGCGCTGCCCGGGCCCGACCAGGCCAACGGCGTGCTGGCCGTGGACAAGCTCTTCGGCTTCCACCCCGCGATGAAGGGCTTCAAGCAGCTGTGGGACGAGAAGCTGCTGGCCGCCATCGTCAACACGGGCTCGCCCAACGGCTCGCGCAGCCACTTCGACTGCCAGGACTTCATGGACTTCGGCACGGTGGGCGACAAGAGCGTCCACGAGGGTTGGCTCAACCGCTACCTGGGCGCCACCTCCGCAGGCGGCCCCGAGGGCGACTTCCGCGCGCTGGCCATGCAGGGGCGGCTCCCGCGTAGCCTGCGCGGCGACTTCCCGGTGCTGGCCGTGCCCGACCGGCTCACCTTCCGCGGCGACAACGGCGAAGACGTGCTGGCCCTCTTCGACGACCTCTACAAGGCCCCGCCGAGCATGAAGGGCCCGCGTGAGATGGGCGCGCGCCCCGACGAGGACGCGCTCACCCAGAACGGCCGCACCACGATCGACACGCTGCGCCGGCTCGAGAGCATCCTGACCACCAAGGCCCAGGGCGAGGTCAAGTACCCGCTCACGGCCGGGCGCCTGGGCGCGCAGCTGCAGAAGACCGCGCGCGTCATCAAGAGCGGCACGGGCGTGCAGGTCGTGGGCATCGACCTGGGCGGCTGGGACACCCACATCAACGAGGGCGGCCCCCTCGAGACCGACAACATGTGGCGCATGCTCGACGGCGTCAGCCAGTCGGTCAGCACGTTCTTCGACGACATCAAGGACATGCGCAAGAACGTCACCATGCTGATCGTGACCGAGTTCGGCCGCACGAACGAGGAGAACGGCAACCGCGGCACCGACCACGGCCACGGCTACACGATGTTCGCCATCGGCGGCAACGTGAAGGGCGGAAAGGTCTACGGCGAGTGGGGCGGCCTCGAGCCCGCGCGCACCTACATGAACCGCGACCTCGCGGTCACCACCGACTACCGCACCATCTTCTCCGAGGTGCTCTTCGACCACATGAAGCTGCACCCCTCCAAGCAGCTCTTCCCCAAGTTCACCCCGCCCGAGGCGAAGCTGGGCCTGTTCGCGTAGTGGAGCAGGGTCGCGCCGCGGCGTCTCCCGAAACGCCCCGACTCGTCGAGAGGCCCGCGCCTCAGCGGGAAACAAGTCGCTTTGGTCGTCCTAGGTGCTGCGTTCGTTACGTGGATGCTGGCGCGCTGGGGATTCAAGGATCCGCCCGCTGAGGCCGCCCGAACGACAGCGGTTGTCACGGTGGCGGCCATCCTGCCGCCTGCCCTCGCGTCCCTGCGGGGGCGCCGTCTGGGCGCCGTCGCGCGGATCTGCATCGCATTTGCCAGCGCCGTGAGCGTCATGCTGTTGTGGCGCGTTCTAGGGCTCCCGCGGGCAACCTAGGGCCAAGCGCCTCGTCCCGTCCGTCGCCTGCCTCAGGGCAGCTGGGAGAGCAGCGTGCGGGCCGGGACCACGAGGGGGCTGCGGGGGCGGGCAAGCGGGTCGGCGGCCACGAACGGGGCCTGCAACACCAGCTGGAAGGCGAAGGGCGCCTTCAGCCGCTCCTGGTAGTAGGCCAGGGTTGGGCTCAAGGCCTCGTCAGCGTGCTTGACCTCGATCAGGATCCAGGGCGCGCCTTCGCGCACGACGACGAAGTCCACCTCGCGTTTGTGCTTGTCGCGCAGGTAGCCCAGCTTGAACTCGCCCAGGCCCAGGTCTTCCCAGGTCTCCACGGCCTTGAGCAGGTGGCAGGCCACCAGGGTCTCGGCGCGCTGTCCGGGATCGGCCACCCCTGACCAGTCGCGCAGGTACCACTTGGGCTCCTTGCGCAGCGAGCGCGGGACATTGCGGAACCAGGGTCGCACGAGGAACCCATGGTGGAGACTGACCAAGGTGGTCAGCCAGCGGCGGATCGTGTCCACCGACACCTGGACATCGTCTGCCAGCCGACTGTAGGTCAGCTGGGTGCCGGAGAGGGCGCCCAACAGCGTGGCGAGCACCTCGAGCTGACCCAGGTCCTGGATCGTGGCGAGATCGCGCACGTCCTCACGCACGAGTTGCTGGCGTCGCAGATCGCCCCAGCGGCGCGTGAAGCGCTTGTCGCGCTCCACGAAGGGCTCCGGGAAGCCGCCGTGCTCCGACAGCGCCACCCAGTCGGCCTCCGAGATGGCGCGTGGCCGGCGTACGAGACGCTCGCCTTCCGGAAGCGTCGGATCGACGACCTCGCCCACGCTGAAGGGGTGCATCCGGTAAGGGAGGTAGCGGCCCATGAGGCTGTCGCCCCCGCGCCGGAAGGCATCCAGGCGCGCGCTCCCGGTGACGACCACGCGCAGGTCCGCCCCATGGGTGTCGAACAGCCCCTTCACGAGGCCGCGCCAGCGCCGGAACTTGTGCACCTCGTCGAGCACGAGCACGGGCCGATCCGCCCGGAGGCGCGCGAGGCCGAGGTGCTCCACGATGGCCTGGGGGCCGCGGAGCAGCACGCGGCGGTGGTCGGCGTCGTCCCAGCTGAGGTAGGCGTCGCCTGCGGCGCGCGCCGACGTGGTCTTCCCCACCTGGCGTGGTCCGCTCAGGAACGCCATCTGCCGCCGGCGGGCCAGATGGGCTTGAAGGAGGGCGTCGTAGAGGCGCGGACGCGAGACACTCATGGTGACCATTTTACGTAGCATCGTAAAATGGTCAAGACCGTCCTACGTTCCGTCGCAGGTTGGTCAGGGATCCGGCCCTAGCGCCTGCGCAGCACCACGATCAGCGACGGCTCCTGGCCGTTGCCGCTGAGCGCTGCCTCGGCCTCGGGGAAGCTGGCGTAGTCGTTGCTGAAGTCGAAGTCGCCGTCGGCGAAGGAGAAGCGCAGGCGCAGCTGGAGGCGGACGCGGTCGAGCGCCAGCACCTGGGCGAGCGCCGCGGACACGTCGAGCGTGTACGGCTGGAGCGACGGGCTGCTGGTGAGGGGCCCCAGGCCCGCCACCAGCGCACGCAGGTTGTAGTCGTCGGCGTCGAGCGCGCCGTAGTCGAGGTAGTCCACGACCACGCCGCCCAGGGTGCTGAAGGGGGTGCCCGAGGTGACGAACAGGTCGAGCCTGAGCGTGGCCGAGGTGACGGTCACGTCCTCGGGCAGGCTGGTCACGTCGAAGGAGTAGAACTGGCGCGCTTCCAGCCCGCGCTGGTTGGCATCCAGGTCGCCCACCAGCGGCAGCACGCCGTTGGTCACCACGCCGCGGTCGTTGAAGACGACGCCGTCCTCGGCGGCCACGCTCTTGAGCACGAACTGGAGTAGCTCGCCGCTGGCCTCGCCGTCCGCGCCGCCCGTGCCGCAGCCGGCCAGCGGGAGGGACAGCGCGAGGCACCAGAGGAGGGCGCTCAAGCGCCTCCGCCCCGCCTTGGTCTTGTGCGTCACGCAACCCATGCTCGACCTCTCCGCGCAGGACCTGCCCGCCGCCCCGTGGACGACGGCGGCTGGCACGATCTTCCCCCAGCCTAGCGCCATCCGCGGCACCGGGGGGGAGTCCGAGACCGCCGGGGGGCTCACGGCGGAGAGAGGGTGGCCAGAGAGCGCCTCGGGCCAGGAGTCCACCGGTGCCCGAGATCAGCCGCTTCCACGGCATCAGCGTGCGCATGTACTACGCAGATCATGAACCGCCCCACCTCCACATCCGCCACGCCGGCCGGAGGGCGAAGTTCCTGATCACGCCAGCGGCGCTCGTTCGAGGGCGGGTGTCCACGGCGGTCGTGGCGCTGATGGAGAGCTGGATCGAGGCGCACCGCGACGCCCTGCTCGAGGATTGGCGACGGGCCTGTCTGCGCCTGCCCCTACAGCCGATCCCGCCCCTGCGGTAGAATGGCCGCTGTGGACAAGAACTACCTGCCCGCGATCGTCGCCGTGCGCCACCTGGGCGGCCATCGGCTGCGGATCGCGTTCGACGATGGCTTGGCCGGGGAGATCGACCTGCGGCGCCATCTCGGCGGTCAGCTCACCGGCATCTTCGAGCCGCTGCGCGATCCGACGTACGTGGCGCAGGTCCGGCTGCTCGACGACGCCGACACCCTCAGCTGGCCCAACGGCGCCGACCTCGACCCCCTGGTCCTCTACTGCGCGATCAAGGGCGTACCGGTGGCCTCGTTCGACTGACGGGGGGTCGCGGGGGGCGTGACCCAGGCACCGGCTCCCCCTCTCAGTCTGGCGCGGTGGGGGAGGTAGGCTCCCCGCTCCCCCCCCGGCCCCCCAGGACCAGAGGACACCCACGTGGCGGCTGACGGCAAGACCTCGATCTGGTGGAACGGCAAGCTCGTCCCCTACGGCGAGGCCAAGACCCACGTCCTCTCGCACGCGCTGCACTACGGCACGGGCGTCTTCGAGGGCATCCGCGCCTACGAGGGCGTCAAGGGCGCGGCCATCTTCCGGCTGGGCGAGCACATCGAGCGGCTCTTCGCCTCGGCCAAGGCCTACAAGATCCCCGTGCCGGTCACGCCCGAGCAGGTCCTCGCGGGCTGCCGCGAGGTGATCCGGGCCAACGGCCTCTCCTCCTGCTACCTGCGCCCGTTGATCTTCCTGGGCCACGGCCCTCTGGGCGTCTACGCCAAGAACGTGCCCACGGAGGCGATCATCGCGGCCTTCCCCTGGGGCGCCTACCTGGGGCCCGAGGCGCTGGAGAAGGGCATCCGCGCCACGATCTCCTCCTGGACGCGGCTGCACCACGCGGCCTTCCCCACCACCGCCAAGGGCTCGGGCCAGTACCTCAACAGCACCCTGGCCGTGCGCGAGGCCAAGGAGAAGGGCTTCGACGAGGCCATCCTGCTCGACGCGCAGGGCAACCTGAGCGAAGGCAGCGGCGAGAACCTCTTCCTGGTGGTCAAGGGCGCGCTGGTCACGCCGGGCCTCGAGGCCTCGATCCTCCCGGGCATCACGCGCGATGCCGTGATCGCCCTCGCCGGCGACCTGGGGCTCGAGGTGGAAGTGCGGCCGATCACGCGCGGCGAGCTCTACGCCGCCGACGAGGCCTTCTTCACCGGCACCGCCGCCGAGATCACGCCCATCCGCGAGGTGGACGCGTACGTCATCGGCGCCGGCCGGCGCGGCCCCGTCACCAAGAGCCTGCAGGACGCCTTCTTCCGCGCCGTGCGCGGGGAAGACGCCTCCAAGGCCGGCTGGCTCACTCCGCTCTAGGAGGGCTGGGCTTGGGCTCGGAGGGCGGGGGGACCGGGGGGGAGGCGGGCTTGCCCGCGGCGGAGCCCGCCGCCTTGGCCGGCGGCGCGAAGACGTTCGTCGTCTCCAGCGGCACGCCGAAGCCCAGCGCCAGCCGGTTCATGGTGTTGAAGTGGCAGATGGCGAAGATCAGCTGGACGATCTGCTTGTCGGTGAACTCGGGGCGCAGCGCGTCCACGTCGGCCCGGGTGATCGTCTCGGGCTCGCGCGAGAGCTTCCTGGCGAAGGGGAAGGCCAGACGCCGCTTGGCGTCGAGCGAGCCGGGCTTCTCGAGGTCGTAGACGTAGGTGTTGGGCAGGCCGCCGACCGCGGCCATGAAGTCCACGTGGCCCATTCAGTAAAAGCAGTCGTTGGCGCTCGAGACGGCCCAGAAGACGTCGTTCAAGAGCTTGGGGTCCAGGTCGCCCTCGCGGCGCATGGCCTTCGCCTGGGCTAGCACGGCCTCCATGGTGCGCGGCTGGTGGCCGCCCACGAGGCACAGCGTTGGCATGGGGCCCTTCTTGAACAGGTCGGGCATGGCGGCGTGGGCGGCCTCCTGCGACAGCATCGGCAGGTGCGGCGTGCGCTGCTTCTCGGCGGCGAAGCCGGCGCGTATCTCCTCGGCGCTGCGCCCGGTCGCCACGCCGTCGGCCTTCGAGCGTGACCCGGATCGGCGTCCGGCGCAGCCTGCCAGCGGGAGTGCCAGGGCCGCGGCCGCCAGCGCCGTGATCAGGAGTCGGATGCGCATGGGGAGCCCTCCGGCGGTCAACCTACGACAAACGCCCGACGGGCGGATCTCATCCCCACGACGCGCGATTTGTCCTATACTCCTGCGCTTGACGTTTTGGGAGGCTTCCGGCATGGGTAACCGTCTGATCTCACTGCTCGTCCTGGTCCTGCTGGCGGGCGTGGGCGCGTACTTCTTCTCGCCTTGGTTCCGCACCAAGGTGGACGACACCATCAAGGGCATGAAGGCCTGGGATGCCGAGGCCCGGCGCAACGACCCGGACGGCTTCATTGGGTACGCCATGAAGGAGCTGGGCTCCAACATCGGCAAGTTCGAGGGCATCCGCGCCGACCTGACCGTGGCTACCCGCAAGCTCGAGAAGATGAAGGGTGACAACCAGGCCACCCTGGCCTTCGCCGGGAAGGAACTCGACTCCTTCAAGGCGGCCTACAAGGAGGCTGCGGGAGGCAAGGGCTGGCCCGTCACCGTGGCCGGCCGGGCCTACAAGGAGGGCGAGCTCAAGAGCCAAGTCAACGTGCTGCTGACGCAGCGCACCGGCTACGAAGGCATCTTGAAGCAGGTGGACGTGAGCCTCGCCAACGCCGAGCGCAAGGGCACCGAGATCTTGAACCGCATCAGCGACAGCAAGGCCAAGCTCGAGATCCTCGGCACGCAAAGGGAGCTCGTGAAGCTCCACAAGCTCACCGCCGAAAGCGAGAAGCTGCTCTCCGAGGTGCAGGACGTCCTGCTGCAGAACGAGGCCCTGGCCGAGAGGCCGGTGGTGCGCACGGTCGAGGAGCTGATGCGTGACGCGGGCGAGGCGCCCGGCGCCACCAACCCGAACGTGGACGCGTTCTTGAACGGCTGATGGGCGCGCTTTCGACCTCGACGCCCGGGGGCGCCTTGCGCCGAGCGCTGCTGTGCTCGGCGGCGGCAGCGCTGTTCCTCCTTGGCGCCGGCTGCGGCGAGGAGGGCGGCACGCCCAGCGCCGGAGGGGGCGCCACCCCGCCGGCGCCGCGCTCCTGGTCGCCTCAGGAAATCGCCCAGGATCCCGAGGGCTACCTGGCCTGGGCCGACAAGCAGATCGCCCAGCAGGGCAAGGCCCGCGAGGAGTTCCTGGTCAAGCTCGCCAAGCGCCAGACCGAGGTGCGCGAGCGCCAGAAGGGTGCCGGCGCCGACCTGACCGAGCTCGAGAACTTCCTCCAGCGCCTCAAGACCGCCGTGCAGCGCGCGGAAGACGAGGACCGCTGGCCCGTCAAGGTGGGCGTCAAGAGCTACGAGCGTCAGCGCGCGCAGGAGCTCCTGACCCAGCTGCCCCGGCAGATCGAGCTGCGCAAGCCCCTGGCGCTCGAGTACGACGCGGCACTCGAGGCCATGGCCAAGAAGGCCAACCAGGTCGGCGGCGAGATCGCCGATCTCGGCCGGCTGCGCGAGAAGATCGCCCTCGACCTCGAGCGCGTGCGCCTCCACGTCGGGGCCGCCGAGCTCGAGAAGCTCGGCGCCACGTCCGCCGAGATCGAGCACTACGCCAAGATCCTGGGTGCGATCAGCGATGAGGCCGCCAAGAGCGAGCCTGTCGCCGGTCCGGGCCAGGGCGGGCTGATCCCGCTCGAGACGCTGCTCAAGTAGGAGGTTGGCGATGCACAATCACTGGGCCAGCACGGCTGCTCTCCTGGCGTTGGCCCTCGCCTTATGCCTGCCGACGGCGCGGCTCGAGGCCGACGAGGACGGCGCCGACGCCGAGCTGGTCGAGACGCGTACCGAGGTGCCGAAGCTCAAGGCCCCCGCGCCCCACGAGCTCAAGGGCGGCGTGGTCGAGGTCGAGCTTTCGCAGTACGCAGGCTACGCCGGCCTGGTGGCCGCCAACGGCGGCCTCGAGCCCAACGAAGAGTCGGTGTTCTTCAAGAAGCACGGCTTCAAGGTCAAGCTGACCCTCTCGGAGGAGGAGAGCTGGTCGGCCCTCAATAGCGGCCGCATGGCCGCCTCGGCCACCACGGTGGACGTGCTGGCGGTCTACGGGCGCCAGTTCCAGGTCGTGATCCCGGCGCTGATCGGCTTCTCACGCGGCGCCGACGGCATCGTGGTGCGCAACGACGTCAAGCGCATCAACGACCTGAAGGGCAAGGTGCTGGCCACGGCCCAGTTCACCGAGGCCGACTTCTTCATCCGTTACCTGGCCCAGGAGGCCGCGCTGCCCATCGCGCTGCTGCCCGACCTCGCGGCCAAGCCCGATCCCACCAAGCTCAACCTGGTCTTCTGCGCTGACGGCTTCGCGGCGGGCGACCTGTTCCTGAAGGACCTGAAGGCCGGCCGCAACCGGCTCGCGGGCTGCGTGACCTGGGCGCCCAAGACCACCGAGGTCGCCGAGGAGAGCGGCGGCAAGGCGCACGTGCTGACGACCAACAGGAATCTCCTGATCGTGGCCGACGTGCTGATCGTCAACAAGGGCTTCGCCGACGCCCACGCCGACCTCGTGACCGGCCTCGTGGACGGTCTGCTCGCCGGCAACGCCATGGTGCGCGCCGACGCCACGCCGCACCTCGCCGTGATCGCCAAGGCCTTCGGCTGGACGCCCGAGGAGGCGCGCAGCGAGCTGGCCAAGGTGCACCTGGCCAACCTGCCCGAGAGCCAGGCCTTCTTCGCCGGCACGATCGACTCCGCTGGCAGCTACGGCGGCATCTTCGAGTCGGCCGTGCTGGCCTACGGCAAGGACCTGGTGCCCTCGCCCGCCCCGCCGGAGCGCTTCCTCTCGCCCAAGGCCCTCGAGGCGGCCGCCGCCGGCGGGGCCTACAAGGACCAGAAGCCCCTGCTCGTGCCCCTGTCGAGCGGTGGCGGGCCGGCCGTCGAGGGCGACCCGCTGCTCTCCAAGGACATCCGCTTCCACTTCCAGCCCAACAGCCACAAGCTCGACATGGCCGACCTCGAGAACGGCAAGCGCCTCGAGAGCATCAAGAAGCTGCTCCAGGTGAGCCCGGGCTCGATGGTCCTGCTGCGCGGTCACGTAGACAACGCGCGCATCGAGGAGTTCCGCCGTCAGGGCGGCGAGGCCCTCGTGCGCAAGCAGGCGCTGGGCGCCATGCAGCTCAGCAAGGACCGCGCCTCCGAGATCGCCAATCTGCTCACCTCGACCTACGGCGTGGACAAGGCGCGCGTCGAGACGGTGGGGCGCGGCTGGGAGGAGCCCCTGGGCACCGACTCGGCGGAGAACCGCCGCGTCGAGGTGCAGTGGTTCACGCTCGAGTGAGGCACGGTCCGGAAGAGGAGCTCAGATGCATACGAGGCTGATCGCAAGGCTGGCCAGGAAACACGGGGGGCGCCCGGGGCGTGACGGCGCCACGCGCCGCGACGTGCTGCGGGCTTCGCTCGCTGCGGGCGCGGCCCTGCTCTTCAGCGGCGGGCGCGTGTCGTTCGCCGACGACAAGCCCAAGGGTAAGCGCGTCGTAGTGGTGGGGGCCGGCTTCGCCGGGCTCGCCGCCGCCCACGAGCTCTTGGCCCTGGGCTACGACGTGACCGTGGTCGAGGCCCGGCCCCGCGTCGGCGGGCGCGTGCTCACCTTCCGCGACCTGGTCCCCGGCAAACACGTGGAAGGGGGCGCCGAGCTGATCGGCTCCAACCACGCGGCCTGGATGGCCTATGCCCAGAAGTTCGCGCTCGAGTTCAGCGACATGAGCGAGGACGAAGACCTCGCCGCGCCCATGCTGCTGGGCGGCAAGCGCCTGAGCGAGGAGGAGGAGGGCGAGCTGTGGGAGGCCATCGAGGGCCCGATCTTCGACTCGCTCGACGCCGACTCCGAGGCGGTGGACTCCGACCAGCCCTGGACCTCGCCTGACGCCAAGGCCCTCGACGCGCGCTCGATCCGCTCCTGGATCGACGCGCTG
>JANOFW010000097.1:0-7495 GCA_031413835.1 Planctomycetia bacterium | reverse complement strand
GGCCGGCCCCTCGCCCCGGCGGGCCAGCGTCCAGGCCAGGCCCAGGTGGCCGCGTGCCCGCGCGCCCGCGCGCTCGCGCTGCGCCAGGGGCACCTCGGCCTCGCCTGAGGTCGTCGCGTCCACCTTCGCACGCACGTGCGCGCGGTAGGCCGCGAAGTGCCACAGCAGCGCTGTCTCCTCGGGCGCGACGCCGTAGCCCGCCAGGAACGCAGCGCCCAAGTCACCCCGACCGCGCGAGAGCAGGTCCATCCACAGGAAGGCCGCGTCGGAGAGCGGGTCGATGTGCCGTAGGCGGGTCGTGAACTCCACCGTGTCGATCACCGAGATCCGCTCGCGATCCGCCGGCCCCTTCTCCAACAAGACATGCTCGAGGCGCACGTCGCCGTGCCCGTCCACGGCGAGACCCTGCGCGATGCGCTGGCGCAGCCTCGTACGCAGCCGCCAGAGGCCCGCCGTCAGGCGGTGCTCCAGGGCGCGGTGCAGCGCCTCGGGGAACAGCCCCGGCACGAATGCCCGTGTGGCACGCATGTTCTGGGTGAGCACCCCGGCGTGCAGGCACGGGGTGAGCGCCTCCCTCGCCGGGCCCGTCAGGCGGTTGCGCGCGTGGAACGCGGCCAGGCGCCCTCCGAGCGCCTCCACCATGGCAGGGGTGGCCGTGCCCTCTAAGACGTGGTGCTCGAGGCTGTCCTCCTCGCGGAAGCGGCGCATGCGGACGGCGTGCTCGACAGCCTGCTCGCCGGCCCCCCCGGCCCCCCCCACCACGAGCCGCCCCGCGCGCTCCACGATCGGCACCACACCCAGGTAGATGTCCTCGCTCAGCCGGCGGTTGAGACGCACCTCCTCCTCGCACCAGTGGAGCCGCGCCTCGGGGGTGGAGTAGTCCACCAGGCCCCAGAGCGCGAGCGGCTTCTTCAGCTTGTAGGCCCGCTGCGCCGTGAGGAACACGACGCTGATGTGCGTCTGCACCACCGTGACGCGTCGGGCCGCGGGAGCGACGCCGGCCCAGTCCTCGGCCGGGTAGGCCGCGGGATCGACGAGGTCGCTGAGCAAGCGCTGGAGTGCATCCACGGCGGGATGCTACCCCGTGCGCGGCAGGCGGGCGCGTTCGACGGTGCCGGTGGTACATCTCAAGCCATGCCGCCCCGCCGCCCCATCCGCCGTCTGCGCGTCGTCGTGACGGCGGGGCCCACGCGCGAACATCTCGACGACGTGCGCTTCCTCTCGAACGGCTCCACC
This sequence comes from Planctomycetia bacterium, assembly GCA_031413835.1. Classification (GTDB taxonomy): domain Bacteria; phylum Planctomycetota; class PLA2; order PLA2; family JAEUHO01; genus CAXQZU01. Next base: position 6,259 of record JANOFW010000097.1, on the reverse strand, counting down.
GGACGCCTGGGCATCGAGCTGGCCCGGGCGGCCAAGCGCCGCGGGTTTGACGTCACGTTGATCCTAGGCCCCACCGAGCTGGCGCCGCCCCCCGGCGTGCGCACGTTGCGCGTGGTCTCGACCGACGACTTGCTGGCCGCCGCGCGTCAAGCCGTGCGCAGCGCCCACCTCGTGCTCTTCAGCGCCGCCCCGGCCGACTGGAAGCCCGCGCGGCGCCTCCCGGGCAAGCCCCCCAAGGCGAGCGGCGCCACCTCCCTGCGCCTCAAGCCCACGCCCGACGTGGCGGCGCTCCTGGGCCGCGAGAAGGGCCGACGACTGCACGTGGGCTTCGCCTTGGAGAGCGGCCCTCTGGGCTTGGCGCGCGCGCTCGGCAAGCTCGACCGCAAGCGCTTCGACGCCATCGTGCTCAACTCGCCCGAGAACCTGGGCCGCGGCGGCGGGCTCGCCCTATGGCTCGAGCCCCGCGACCTGCGCCTCAAGATCCGCGTGCCGCTCGTGGACGTCCATCCGCTGCCGACGACCAGCAAGCCGGCGCTGGCCCGCGCCATCCTCGCGCGCGCTCTCGCGCTCACTCGGGAAGTTTGACCCGCCGGTCGAAGACGAGGGTGCGGTCCAGGCGCGCGTCGAGCGACTCGAAGATGCTGACCAGGTCGGGCACGGGCTTGCCGCGGAAGACCTCCTTGCCCTTCACGCGCACGACCACGTCTTGTGCGACGTCGATCATCGAGGGGTTGAGGTAGAGCGTCAGGTCCTCGGGGTAGACGACGGCGGGATCGACGTCGATCTCGTTGCCCTGCCGCGTGGCGTTGACGCTCATCAGGTCGACGGGTCGCTGGCAGTGGACCCAGTAGAACCAGTGCTTCTGCAGGCGGTCGATCTTGTCGTCGGCGATCTGCAGGGGCTGGGGCGCGGCGTTGTACTCCCACACCACGTGGGTGGGGAACGAGTCCCTACGCTGCTCGAGGATCCACTTCATCCCCGTGCCGGGCTCGCCCGGGGGGAAGGTGTGCGCCACGCCCTCGTGGGCCTTGAAGCGCAGCAGCTTGTAGCCCTGCGCGTCCTCCTTCTGCAGGACTTGGAGCATCTCCCAGCCCTTCAGGTAGGTGCCGGGCTCGCAGTTGACGTCCTCCAAGCCCGTGTACCAGTAGACGGCGAGGTTGCGGACGTTGGTCAAGATGCCGTGCTCCATGGCGAGCACCTTGGCCGGGTCCTTCACCTTGACCGTCTTCTCGGTGGTGTCGGCCATGTGCACGCCATGCGCGGGGATCGCGCCGGCAAGCAAGTCGGGATGCCGTCCCGCCAGGAACCACGAGCCCGTCCCGCCCATGCTGAAGCCCATCGCGTAGACGCGGTCGGGATCGACGTCGTGCTGTGCCTTGGCGATCTCGAGCAGCGTGAGCATGAAGCGCTCGCCATGCACCGTGTTCCAGGTGTCGTGCACGAGCCGGATCCCCTGAGGGTACATCCCCATGTGCCCCGGGGCCACCCACTTGCCCGCGGCCTCCCCCGCATCCCCCGCGCCTTCGCCGCCGCCGTGCAGCCCCAGGATCAGACCGCTCCTGGGCCCGCCCGCTCCCTTCTGGATCCAGGTCGCCGGCCCGTAGGGCGTGTCGATCTCCTCCTTGACGTTGGGCGCGTGCTTCCTGACCGCCTTCCACAGCAGGTCCCGCACGGCGTTCAGGCTCCCCTCCGGCAGCGGCCCGAACCCCTCCGCCTCCTTCACCAGCTTCGCGCGCAGCGCCTGGTCCCACTCCTGGAAGCACGTCTTCGGGCGGGCGGCGAACCAGCGACCGGCCAGCTCGGCGATGCGCTTCGTGTCGAGCTTCTCGGCGGCAGCGAGGGGGCGCTGGGGGCCGCCCAGCAGCAGGGCGAGACCGAGCAGGCCCAGAGCGGTGCGCGAGCGCATGGCGGCCATCGTAGGCGAGCGGGCTCCCCCCGCGCGCCGCCCCCCGGCTTGTGGCACACTGGGTCCCGCGGGAGGCAGCCATGACGCGATTCTCGTGGGCGACGGCGGCGATCCTCTGCGCCTGCACCCTGCTGGGGGCTGCCCCTCCGGCCCGGGCGGCGGATCCCGACAAGAAGCCCCCCAGCCCCAAGGACGGCGGCAAGCTCTACGAGGCCAAGAGCGCCGACGGGTTGGTGTACTTCTGGCGCGGGCCCGAGCACTACGACGCCGAGAAGGGCGTGAACCTCACCCTCCTCCTGCACGGCAGCAACCTCACGCACGGCTGGGGCTTCGCCAACCACGACGCGAAGTCGTTTCGGCCCGACGACCTCGTCGTCTCGCCCGACGGCACGACCTCCAACGGCAACGGCGGCTTCAACTTCCTCGACGCGCCCAAGGACGGCAACCGCCTCCACGCGCTCATCGAGGAACTCAAGAAGGTCTTCAAGGTCCGCGCCACCTACCTCTACGGCCACAGCCAGGGCTCGTTCTTCTCCTTCCAGTACGCGGGCCAGTACCCCGAGGACGTCAACGGCATCGTGGCCCACGCCAGCGGGCTGTGGCGCTCAAGCCAAGTCGGCAAGCAAGGCCACCACATCGCCATCGTGCTCATGCACGGGACGGCGGACCCGGTCGTGCCCTACGGCAACAGCGTGGGCGGCTACGACGCGCTCGCGAAGGCGGGCTATCCGGCTCTGCGCCTGCGCAGCCTCGAGTTCTGGAACCACTGGCCGGCCGAACACAACGGCACGGTGCCCCACACCTCGCAACAGCTGGCCTGGGTGGAGGGCATGACCACCCACGACCCGGATCGCCTGCGCGCCTGCTTCGAGAGGCTCCTGCCGGCGGCGGGCAAGGACGAGCGCGGCGAGCACGACTGGTCGGGCCTCTACACGCTGGCCCAGGGCATCGCGGCGCTGGACGACGCGCCCAGCGAGCTCAAGGCGCGCGCGACCAAGGCCATGGCCAAGGTCGAAGCGCTGGCCCAGGCCCACGTGGACGCGCTAGGCGTCGAGCCGGGCACGGCCTTCGAGTCCAAGCCCTGGGTGGCCCACCTGCCGATCTTCCTGCGCGCCTTCGACGGCGTGCCCGCACGCGACGCGCTCGCGGCGCGCTGGAAGGAGGCGCTCGCCGCTCACCAGAAGGACGGCCTGGCCCACCTCCGCAAGTACTTCCCGGCGCTCACCAAGAAGGACAATGCAGCGGCCTTCGAAGAGGGTGTGGCCGCGATCACGTCGGGCTTCCTCTGGCACGAGTGCACCGACAACGCGCTGCGCGAGAACCTCAAGACCTGGAAGAAAGAAGCGAGCAAGCTCAAACTCTCGAAGAAGGCCCTCAAGGACTACGGCGCCATCATGCCGGCGTTCGACGAGATGATTGCCGAGGGCTGGAAGGCGTACGTGGCGCTCAACCACAAGCACGGCGACGTGGAGTAGGCCAGGCACCGAGTCCTCAGAATCCGGCACCACTCACCCGCACGCCCGGGCTGATGGTCCCCACGGCCCCCACGAGCGTGTCGTGCAGCACGTAGTCCGCGCTCGCCGACGGCACAGGCTGGGCTTGGCCGTCAATCACAGCGTTGCGGCTCCTGGCACTGGTCACATCGGCGCTGGCGTAGTTCACCTGGGCGATCGTCAGGAGCGCAGGCGTGCGCAGGATCACGGAGTCGGCACTGTTGTTCAGGCCCAGGGTGCCCGTGGAGGCCACCTGGGCGTGCCCGGTCGCGTGCCGCGCCGGGAAGTACGTGGGGTTGCCGGAGCCGAAGATGACGATCGAGCCGCCGGCGGGAACGGTCGTCGGGTTGGGAAAGGTATGCCGCACCGCGGAGGCGTCGGAGAGCGTCCAGCCCGTGAGGTCTACGGCCACACCCAGGTGGTTCACCAGCTCGACGAGCTCGTCGCCGGCGCTGCTCGCCGTGCCGTCGCGGTTGGAGTCCAACCCGCTGCCAGGGTCGGGGAGGAACTCGTTGATGCTCAGGACTCCGACGTTGAGCAAACCTTGCGAGAAGAACCCGAAGTTCGTCACCTGCGTGGCGCCGTCACGGACAATCACCTCCACGATGACGCCGCCGGGCAGGCCGGCGGGCACCTCGACGCGCACCTGCGCGGGCCCGAGCAGCGTGACGTTCACGGCCGACAGGCCGCCGAAGGTGACCGTGGGCGCGAGCAGCGCGGGGTAGTTCGAGAGCGTCAGGTCCACGCGCGTCCCGGCCTGCCCCACGACGGGCAGGCAGACCAGTGCAGGGGGCGCGGGGGGCGAGGGCAGGTAGGTGAAGCCCGCGGCGAGATCGGCGATGCCAGAGCCCGTCAGCACGGCGGTGTCCACCGGCCCCAGGGCGTCGCCCGCGGGCACCACCACCTGGAGCAGGGTATCGCTCCGTAGGCTCGCCGCGACGAGGCGGCCGCCGATGCGCACGAGGTGCGGCGGCAGCGCGCTCTCGAACCCGGTACCGATCACGTTCACCTCGGCCCCTCCCGCCACGTCGGCCGCCGGCGGCAGGAACTGGGTCAGCGCGAGCGGTGGCGACGGCGGCGAGCCGAGCCCACCTCCTCCGCCCCCACAGCCCCCGGAAGGCAGAGCCAGTGCGAATCCCACGACACCAAGACGAACAAGCGAGAGCGATCGAGCGCGCATGAGCGGGTCCTCCGGCGGACAGACCCCGGGTGGGGTCGGGACGCCGGCGCGGGGCGAATGCCCTGGGCCGGCCTTCCCCTCCGACTCCGCCGCCGCGCTCACGCAGGTATCGCGAAATCTCCGCCGACTGGGCTCGAGGGTCCGCCCGCGCTGGCTATCGCGAGTAGCATCCGCGGCGGACGACATCCGACCCCGCGTCCAGGAGGCCGTCGCATGCACCGCTTCACGCTCGCCGGGCTGCTCGCCACCGGAGTGCTCCTCGCCGGCTGCGGAGGCGGAGGGGGGACCCCCGCGCCCGTCACGGTCACGTTGACGAGCACCCCGGCCCTCGACGGCCTGGTGTTCGCGAGCGGCACCGTCACGCTCGGGTCGAACGTCACGGCCGGGGACTACGCCAACGCCCTGGGACCGGCGGGAGGCCTGCGCGGCTTCGTGAGCTTCGACCTGACGGGGATCCCGAGCGGCGTCACGGTCACCCTGGCGACGTTGACCCTCGTCCAGCGCCTCACGAACGCCGCCCCCTACGCCTCCCTGGGCACCGTGCTCGTGGACCAGGTCGTCTACGGCCCGGTGCTCGAGGCAGGCGCCTACGCCCGCTCGTTCCCCACGAGTCAGGGCTTCGCCACGCTCTCCAGCGACGCCACGCTCGGCCCGAAGTCGATCGTCGTGACCGCGCAGGTGCAGCTCAACATCGATTCCCTCCACCCCCAGTCCCAGTTCCGGCTGCGGTTCCCTCTCGAAGAGGACGGTGACGGCGACTCCGACCAGGCGGCCTTCTGGAGCGCGGAGACCGCGACCGTCCCCGCCGAACGCCCGACCCTCGTCATCACCTATCAGCCCTGAGGACGGCCGGGCGCGCCGAGGCGAAGCGCGGCGCGAGGCTCGACCTTCGACCGACCTCGCCCGCCGCGTCCGTCCGGACCGTCAGGGCTTGAGGGTCACCTGGGCCTCGAAGAGCGGATCGCCCGGCAGCGCGCGCAGGGCCTCCCCGAGCACGTGGGCGGCATCCGGCGCCGGAACGCCCTTCCAGGCCTCCTTGCCATTGAGCAGCACCACCACCTCGCCGCTCGTGTCCACCAGCGGCCGCGCCAGGTGCAGCCTCAGACGCGCCACGCCCCGGGTGCGCACCTCGATGCGACCAGGAGCCTTGACCTCGGCCACCACGCGCCCGGAGGGCCGGCCATAGCCGAGCTCGGGCGAGGGCTCGTCCTGCTTGAGCGGCCGCGGGCGGGTGGTCAGGGTGAGGGTCGTCTCCCCACGCTGGATGCCGAAGGCTCCGTCGGTCGTCTCCAGCCCATCGAGGAAGCGCCGCAGCGTCAGGAACGCCTCGTCGCCCGTGCCCAACACGGTCTCGCCCGCCTTGACGAGCACGTCGCCTGGTTGGAAGCCAGCCTCCTCCGCCGGCGTGCCGGGCGTCACCTTCGCGATCCGGATGCCGGGCCCCGGGTGCTCCTGGTCGATCTCGATGCCCAGGCGCGGGCGCTGGGCCTCGCGCGGCAGCGGGAACGCCTGGCTCTCGAGTCCGGGGGCGCTGGGGGCGGCCGGGTCCACCTCCAGGATCTCGACCCAGGCCCGGCGGCCGTCGAGCAGCGGCACGGCGCACTCCCAGTCGATCGTGGCCGGCAGCGCCACGCGGGGGTGCTCGCTCCAGAAGGTCCAGATCTCGTCGAGCCGCCCACC
>JANOFW010000096.1:0-5359 GCA_031413835.1 Planctomycetia bacterium | reverse complement strand
GAAGGCGGCGGCTTCGGCGGCCCGCGGCGCGAGGGCGGCTACGGCGCGGCGCGCCGCGAGGGCGAGTTTGGCGGGGGGGCCGGGGGCGGGGGGGGCGGTTACGGAGATCGCCCGCCCTACCGCCGCCCCTTCGACGGCCCGCCTGGCGGCGGACCGCGCCGTCCGCGGCCGCACTACTAGTCGAGGGTCCATGCAGGCCACACACATCACGCAAGCGGGACGGGCCGACGCACGGCTGCTGCTCGTGTTCGGCTTGGCCGTCGGAGCACTGGGCGGCTACTGGGTCGGAAGCACCCGCAGCGTGCCGGCGCCCCCCGGCCCCCCTGCCCAGCCGCCGTCGCCGGGCCCTCGCCAGCCTGACCCCGCTCCGGTCACGGACGCCGAGCGGCTCAAGGCCGTGGAGGCGGGGCTCGCTTGGCTCGCTCGTGCGCAAGAGCACGACGGCTCCTGGGACCTCGTGAAGTGGAACCCGTGGCATGGCCGCACGGGGCTCTACGGCTTCACGGAGGAAGACCACTGGTTCCAGCCGGCGGCCACCGGGCTCGCGCTGCTGGCGTTCCTCGAAGCCGCCACGGCGGCGGGCGAGCTGACCGAGGGCACGCTGCGCGGGCTGGCGCGGCTGGTGGAGTGGCAGCGCGAGGACGGGCGCATCGGCTTCGACGAGGAAGAGGTGGACGAGTGGTTCCGGCGCATGCTCGGCGTGCCGGGACTGCACGGCCACAGCGTGGCGGAGGTCCGTGCCGCCGGGCATGGGCCGGCCGCCCCGCGAGCGTCCGGGCATGGCGCTCCTCCGGCCGACGACGGGCCTGGCTACAAGGCGCTCACGATCCACTCCTTCAACCATGCCGTCGCCATGGCCGCGCTGGCCTCGGCCGCGCGACGCGCCGACGGGGCAGAGTGGCGCGAGCCCGCGCGGCGCGCGCTGGCGCATGCGGTGGCCGACGTGCATCCCGAGTACCGCTGGAGCGCCTACCTCGATCCGGAGGCCGACATCGGCGTGGTGGCCTTCGTGGCGCTGGCCGCGCGCGCGGGCGCCGATGCCGGGCTCGTGGCCGACAGCCGGCCCCTGCTCGAGGCCCTGCCCGACTTCCTCGAGCGCGTGACAGATCCCGAGACCGGGCGCACGCGCATGCTCTCCGACAACCCCGCCTGCTTCGACGGCGACGACTCGACGGCCATCAACGCCTACGCGCGGCGCCTGCTCGGGGAGGCCCCCGACTCCACGCCGCTGGCCCGGGCCCTGGCCTCTCTCTCCGCCGGCGAGGTGCGTTGGCAGGAGGCGGTCTTGCCGCCCGCGGAGGGTCCCAGTTCCTTCCACGCGCACCTCGGGCCCGTGGTCAACCACGACGCCTGGACCTATGGGGTGCGGGCCATGGCGGGGGCGCCGGGGGCCCCAGCGGCGGCCTGGCGGGGAGCCGTGCGAGCGTTACTTTCGCGTAACCAGGTGGCCGATGGGCCCCAGGCCGGCTCCTGGGAGCCGATCGGCGTTTGGGACCGGGTAGGCGGACGGCTGTACGCTACAGCCATGGCGGTGCGCGCCCTGTCGGAACCCTGAGGTCCGGGCAGGCGTCAGCACCAGAGCGGCTGAGCGGCACGAACGTTGCGCGCAGAGGTGTTCGCGCGGGGTCCCCGTGACCCCAGAGAGGTGGTCGCATGATCGCTCTACGACGGCTCCGTTGGAGCTCTCCGCTCCTCATCCTGGCCGCGCTGCTGCTGCCCCTGGCGCTGCTCTCCGGCCAGGCCGGCGCCATCTGCCCCAGCAAGGTGAAGGGTCCAGGCGGAGCCGTGCCGCCCGGCCTGCGCGAGCCCTTCGATCCGCCGCCCGAGACGCCGCCCGACGAACCCGAGGATCCGCCCACGCCGCCGGCCGACGGCGACCCGACGACCCCCCCCGGCTCCGGTCCCACGACGCCCAGCGGTGGTCCGCCGGCCCCGACCACGCCTCCGCCCGAGACGCGCCTGGGCGGCCCCACGACGCCGCGCAGCCGGCCGGTCCGTGGCTTCGACGCCCTCGACGCCAACTCCTGGGAGCTGTGGTGGGGGCTCAACCGGGCCGACGTGCTGCCGCGCGTGACGCGCCAGAGCGACTCGCCCGACGGCGCCTACGCGCGGAGCCTGCCGGCCGAGCTCAGGCCCGCGATGGATGCGCTCATCGACGGGCTCGACGACGCCGACTCCTCCGTGCGCCAGGCCGCGGCCAGCGCCCTGGCCGGCTTCGTCGTGGACTACCGCAGCAAGGACGTCACCACGGCCCTGCGGCGCATCACCAAGGGCCACGACCACTGGCTGCGCGACCTCTGCCACCTGGGCTTGGGCGTGCGCCGCGACATGGAGTCGGCCGAGGGCATGCGCCAGGTGCTGCGCAGCAAGCACGAGGAGCCCGTCTCCCGCGCCTTCGCCGCGCTGGCCTTGATCCAGCTCGGCACGCCCGAGGGCATGGCCGAGGTGGAGAAGGCCGCCGAGGATCTCGACGAGGCCGACGTGGCCGGCTGCGTGCTGATCGGCCTGGGCCAGACCAAGGACGTCAAGCACCTGCCGCGCCTGATGGAGGCGGCCAAGCGCCGCGGCGGCTCGGCCGTGCGCCTCAGGCGCGTGCGTGCCGACGCCCTCACCGCCCTGGGCAAGATGGGCGACCCGTCCAGCATCGCCTTCCTGGGCGGGCTGCTCGACGAGCGCGAGAACGTGATCTCGCGCAGCGCTGCCTTGGCGCTGGGCGGCTTCAAGGGTTCGGCCGAGGCGGCCCAGCTGCTGCGCGAGAAGGGTCTGGTCAGCGACGACGCCTTCGTGCGCGCTTTCGCGGCGCTCTCGCTGGGTCGCCTGGGCGACCTGGGCTCCATGCCCGCGCTGGCTCGCCGCGCCCTCGAGGAAGAGGAGGTGGCCGTCAAGCCCTTCGTGCTGCTGGGCGTGGGCCTCATGCGCGACGTCGGCGGCGCCACGCTCCTGGGCGAGGCTCTCGAGGAGAGCCCGCGCACCGGTCGCTTCGGCAGCGCGGCCCGGGCCGCCGGCCTGATCAGGGCCGGCGACGACAGCCGCGCACGCCTGCGCGTCGCCTTGAGCGACGTGCGCCTGCCCTCGGCGCCGGCCTGCAGCGCGCTGGGCTTGGGCCTCTTGACCGACAAGGACTCCGTGCCGCACCTGCGCGGGCGCTTCTGGTTCGACAGCACGCGTGCGCGCCCCGGCTTCGGCGACGCCCTCGCCATGATGGACCCCGAGGGCCAGTCGGCGTGGCTGCTCTCCGAGTACAAGCTGGCCCGCCGCAGCAGCACCCGTCAGGCGCTGGTCGAGGCTCTCTCCAAGTGCGGCGGTCCGACCGAGGGCGCGGCCCTGGCCGCGATCTACCGCGACGCCCCTGCCGGCGACACGGCCCTGCGCGTCAAGCTGCTCACGGCCATGGCGGTGATCGCCAACGACCGCATCGTCTCGCAGCCCCGCAGCCTGCTGCTGCACACCTACTACCTGCAGCCCAACGACGTCCTCGGCCACATTGCTTTCCTGCCCTGAACGCTTTCTTGCCCTGAACGCCTTCCTGCAGTGACCTCCGGCGGGACGGTTGCGCCCCCGATCGGATCGGCGCCTTGCGGCCCGGAGCCCCGGCTGCGTAGACTTTCTGCATGGATTCGTCGGAGCTGTTGCTCCAAGCCGCTCGCTCCGGGGACGAAGCGGCGCTCGACGATCTGCTGGCGCGTCATCTGGGCCGGCTGGTGCGCTTCGTCCAGGCGAGCATGAGCGCGGGTCTCGCCGGCACCGTCACGGCCGAGGACATCGTGCAGGAGGCGGCGATCGTGGCCGCGCGTCGCTTCCCGGAGTTCGAGGACCGCGGCCCCGGCGCCTTCTACGGCTGGCTCGTGTCGATCGCGCGCTTCAAGCTCTCCGAGGCCGAGCGCGCCCGCCATGCCGACAAGCGATCCAGGGTCCAGTTCGGGGAGGTCGAGCGCCCGGCGGGCTCGACCAGCCCGAGCCTCCACGCGATGCGCTCCGAGGACGGAGTTCGACTGCGAGCGGCGTTGGCCGAGATCCGACCCGACCAGGCCCAGGCCGTGCGGCTGCGCTACCTCGAGGGCCTGAGCGTGGCCGAGACGAGCGCGCGCCTGGACCGTTCGGGGGACGCCGTCAAGGCGCTGGTCGCCCGCGGGCTGGAAGCCCTGGCGCAGCATTTGGGTTAGAGATCGCGACACCTCCGGGGCTCCCGCCGCCATGTAGGGGCAGGAGGCCGCCATGCCCCGACCCTTGGAAGAGATCCAGGACGAACTCATCTCGCAGCTCCATGCCGGGGAGCCCATCGACCGCGAAGCGGTCCTGGTGGCCCACCCCGAGCATCGCGAGCAGCTGGCGCGCTTCCTGGACCTGATGACGCATCTGGAGTCCCCACCGGCCGTGGAGGACCTGCGCCCCGCCACGCTGGGCGAGTTCCGCATCGTGCGCGAGCTCGGGCGCGGCGGCATGGGCATCGTCTACGAGGCCGAGCAGAAGAGCCTCAAGCGGCGCGTGGCCTTGAAGGTGCTGCCCAGCGATCTGCTGGGGAGCCCGCGGATCGTGGCACGCTTCCGTCGTGAGGCCGAGGCCGCCGGGCGCCTGCGCCATCCGGGGATCGTCCCGGTCTACAGCGTGGGCGAGGTCCGCGGCGCGCCCTTCTTCTCCATGGAGCTGGTCGAGGGCCGGTCGCTGGCCGACGTGCTCAAGGCGCGCAGCGCCGGCCAGGACGCCGGCCTTCCGCCCGCCGGGCCCCTCTGGCAGCGCTGGGTCGTGGCCTTGATCGCCAAGGTGGCCGACGCGCTGCACTACGCGCACGGCCAGGACATCCTGCACCGCGACGTCAAGCCGGCCAACGTGCTGCTGGAGGCCGACGGCACCCCGCGACTCACCGACTTCGGTCTGGCGCTCGACCTGGGCGCGCCGGGCCTCACCAGCCCGGGCGAGAGCTGCGGCACGCCGCTCTACATGAGCCCGGAGCAGGCGCTGCGGCGCGAGGTGCCGCTGGACCCGCGCACCGACGTCTACTCGTTGGGGGTCACGCTCTACGAAGCGCTCACGCTGCATACGCCCTACCGTGGCCTGAGCGCGGCCGAGGTGTTCGCCGCGCTGCGCCAGGGCACCATCGTCACCCCGCGCGAGGTGGACCCCTCCCTCCCCGAGGCCTGGGAGCGCGTCATCCTCAAGGCGCTCGCGCGGGAGACCGCCGACCGCTACGCGAGCGCGGCCGCGCTCGCCGCCGATCTGCGGGCGCTGCTCGACGGGCGCGCCGCCGAGGCGCCCCCACCTGCTTCGCAGGCGCCGGATCCTCGCGGGCGACGGCGGCCGATCCGGCTCGCGGCGGCGCTCGCCGCGACGGCCCTCGTCGCGGCGGGGGTTGCGATCGTCG
>JANOFW010000095.1:0-1951 GCA_031413835.1 Planctomycetia bacterium | reverse complement strand
GTCCAGGCGCACGAGGTAGGTGCCTGGGGGGACCTCCAGCGCCTCGTCGTCGGCCTGGGTCGGCAGCTCCAGCGAGTGAGTGAAGCGCCGACCGTCGGTGCGGTCGAAGTGCACCGTAAGCGCCTGCTCATCGTCCGGGCGCGTCCCGGAGAGCAACACGCGAACCCGACAGGCGGCCTCCGAGGCTGACGGCCTGGACGGGTCGAGCCGCACCGGCGCGCCAGGGGTCCAGGTCTCGAGGTCGATCTCGCGCGGCTGCTTCTGGAAGGGGCGGGGAGTGTCGGCGGGGCTGCCGGGGGGGACGAAGTCCCACAGCTCCAGCGTCGTGTCGGGTTCGAGGTTTGGGAGGCGGAAGGCGCCGTCGGGCGCGACCGCCAGCAACGGGCCGCGCTCCTCCTGGCGCGAGGCGAGCGTGAGCGGCCAGGGACCGTGCGGCGGCACGATGCGCCCGACGACCTCGACCCCTGGGTCCGCCACCGTGAGCGGCGCCACGGCCCAGAGCGGGGCCACGTTCACGTTGTAGGGGTCGAACGCGATCCCCGGCCCCGCGACGGTTCCGATGTCGGCGCTGTCCGGACAGTCCGGGAGCACGAAGTGCCCGCTCGCATCGGTGACGGCGGAGCCGTGGAACGGGGCGTGCGCGCAGCCCACCTTCCAGGCCACGGTCACCCCCGCGACGGGTCGCCCGGCCGCGTCCACGATGCGGCCGTGCTGCGGCACGACGGGCTCGAGCTCGATCTCTTCGTCCAGCGCGCCGGTCGTGTACTCGTGCGCCGGCGCATGACCCGATGCGCGGACCTCCCAGTGCCGATCGCCGCCCTCGTCGGTGCGGGGCTGCCAGAACAGCCCATGCTCGTCGGTGGTCCCGCGCGACTCGAGTGGCGCCCACGCGCCACTCTCATAGGCGTTCTCCCAGCGGGCCTCGACCTCCGCGCCCGCCACGGGGCGGCCGGTGAGCGCATCGCGCACCAGGAGCAGGTCGTAACCCGGGCCTTGGTTGGGAAGCAGGCCAGCGTAGGGGCGCCAGCCCTCCTCCTCGGCCTTGCCGGTGCTCGATCCCGCTCCCAGGAGGGCCGCCCCGCCGAGCACCAGGGCCAGGGCGCGGGCGCGCGGGGCCAGGCCGAGGCGTGGGACGGGGCGGCAACGCATGGGGTGCTCTCTCAAACGTCGCCACGCAGTTCGCCGCAGCGGCGGGTCATCCCCCGGCCTCCAGGCCCGCGTCACGCAGGCAGGAATCCAGGATGTCGCGGAGGCGGTAGAGGTCGGCCTGCCGGCGCAGGTAGGGGAGGTCGAGGGCGCTGCCGACGCCCTTGAGCACGCCCAGCACGTCGCGGCGTTGGTTCGTGAGCACACCGCCGGAACGGCGCTCCCGCTCCAGCTTGCGCAGCACGATGTTCTCCGCGCTGGAGAACCAGACGTCGCTCCCCGCCGGACCTCCGATGCGCAGCGCCACCCGGCGTGCCAGCGTGTCGCGATCGAGGGGGTCGTCGGACAGCAGGAAGAAGTCCACCTTGTCCATCCACGCCTCGTGGATCAGGTTGAACGAGCCGCAGGTCCGCCACGCCCTGCGAACCGCCTCCTCAGGCACGTACCACTCCCCCTGGATGGCGCGCACGAGGTCGCCCAGCTTGCCGCCTGGAAGGTCGAGCAGCAGGTCGAGGTCGTTGGTGCCGCGAGGCTCTCCGTAGCGAGTCGAGGCCACGGAACCACCCACGGCGTAAGCCAGGCCCAAGGCTTCCAGGCGCGTGCTCACCGCCAGCAGCAGCCGCTCGATGTCCGTGATCAAGGGACGAAGCACGCCGCCGGCGGCGGTGCCCAGCCGAAGGCCTCGAGCAGCAGCGTGCGCGGCAGACGCCGTGCCGCCAGGCGCAGCCTCAGCCGGGTCTCGGGCTCCTCGGGATGCCGTCGCCTGAGCTCGTCGAGGGCCAGGGCCTCGAGCCCGGCGCCGATG
>JANOFW010000094.1:0-4247 GCA_031413835.1 Planctomycetia bacterium | reverse complement strand
GCTCGAGCTGGCGGGTCAGGAGCTGCGTCGGGGAGAGATGGGTGCCGTGCAGTCGCTCGGTCTCGGGCAAGGTCCGCACGCGGCCCGTCTCCGCCTCAATCGTCTGCCTCTGAGGATGCGACGCGCCCTGCTTCCAGGTAGAGCGCACCCAGCCTCCCGGGATCGGCCACTCGTGGCCCGTGTCCGGTCCTCGGAAGCGCATTTCCCTCGACAAGGGACCGCCTTCCCGCACGAGCGTGTCGCCCTCGAACCACACGCCGCGGCCCTGCGCATCGTGGTTCCAGCAGAGCGAGGCCAGCGCCTCGCGCTCCCAGGCCAGGATCTCCGGCGTGCGCACCGCGTAGGGCAACACCTTGCGCTCCGTCGCCGTGGCGGCATCGAGCCAGGCGACGCCCGCCTCCGTGGCCTTCATGCGCCAGACGATGGGCTGGAGCGCGTGGCGGTTCTCCAGCATCTCGAACCAGCCCTCGTCGAAGTCGCCGGCGCGACGATGCGAGCCCGTATCGAGGTCGATGATCCAAGGCTGGTGCGGTGTGCCCACATACTCGCGCGTCGGGCTGGCGCCATCCCAGGCCAGCGCGCCCCGCCGGACGTTGACGTAGGCGTAGCGCCCGCCCACGCCTACGCAGCCCCCGGCGATACGGAACAGGGGGTCGTAGGGATCGATCGTTCGCGCGCGCTCCAGAGCCGAGGCCCCCAGCGCATAGCCGCTGCCGAAGAGCACCCCCAGGAGCGCGAGCCCGCGCCAGGCCGGAGCCCAGGCGCTGGCCAGGAAGCGGTTGCCCCGCAGGAACGAAATCGCGAGCACGAGCAGCGGAACGCCGGCGAGCGCCGCGAGCGGCAGCCAGAGCGCGCCCAGCGTGCGGGGCTTGAGCTCGTTCGCCAACCAGGGCGACTCCTTGAGCTCGAGCACGGCGGGTAGGGCGATCAGACCCAGGAGCAGGGCCGCCCCGAGCACCGCCGCGCCTCCTTGCGGGATCCAGGTGCTCACGAGCAGGATCCAGACCCCCACGGCGACCAGCAGCAGGCAGCAGGCCGTCACGACGAGGTCGGGCTGATCCACGGTGAGCCGCAGCAGCTCGCCCGGCGCATCGGCGGGCCCGAACAGCAGGCAGGCCACGCAGGCCACGGCCCAGCCCCAGGCCGCGAAGAGCAGCGAGCCACTCACGTAGGCCGCGAGCTTCGCGGCGAACGCGCTCACGAGCCCTCGCGGCAGCCGCCGTGCGAAGTCCAACGTGCCGCGGCGCCGCTCGCCGCCGAAGAGCTCGCTGGCCACCGCAATCAGGAACAGCGCCAGCGCGATGGGCACGACGAAGAGCGCGTAGGCCGCGAACGTGGGCCGCGGGACCTGGTCGCCGAAGGCCCAGCCCAGCGCGACGACCAGCAGCGGGAGCACGACGAGCAGCGCCAGCAGGATCGCGCGCTGGTCGCGCGCCTCCTTCCAGAGTCCGACGAGGATGCGATGCATGGGGCTCCTACTTCCCTTCGCGGGGGAACAGGGTCTCGATCCGATCGGTCTCAGGCCCGACGCGCACGATGCGGCGGCCCTCGACGAGGAACAGCACCGCGCCGTCCTCGCGGACGTGCAGCGGCTCGAGCTCCCCGGGAAGGCTCCAGGGGCGCAGCAACAGGCGCGCGTCGGGGGGGTCGGGAGAGATCAGGACCCAGCCCTCGCCGCGTCCCTCGGCAAGTTCCCCACCGCAGCCGATCCGCAGAAGGCAGCGCCCGCGCACGTCGAGGTCGAGGGGGCTGAGGGAGCGGATCTCGGCACCGAGATCGGGCAGGCTCAAGCGGGTCGACTCGCCGCGGATCGGGTCCCAGATCAACAGGTCGCGCATGCTCCCCTTCGCCGTGCAAAGCACGCGGTCTCCGGCGAGACCGCAAAGTCCGGGCAACGCGCGCGGCCAAGGCATGCCAAGGGCAGGGGTCGCCTCTCCCGTCGCGAGGTCGAGGACTTGCCAGGTCGCGGTCTTCCGGTCGTTCGTCGGGCTGCGCCTCGCAAGGAGACGGCCACGCGAGAGGTCGTAGCACGGCGGGAAGAGCTCCTGGGGCAGCTTCAGCGTGCGGCCCGTGTCGGCGTCGATCCACGCGAAGGTGTCGAACGGCGCCTGCCGGCTACCGGGGACCATGCGGATCCACCAGGCGTCGGAACCGGCGCGGACGGGGAACAGCACCCGCTCCGAGCGCGCCACGGCGGGCACCCCGATGGGCGCGACTCCCCCCTCTCGCTCCAGGAAGCCGTCGAACAACCACGTCTTGCGGCCCTGGCTGTCGCGCACCTCGGAGAAGTCGCGCAGCATGTCACGTTGGAAGGCCACTCCGCGTGCATCGGGGTAGCCGTCGAGCTCCTGGTGCAGCTGGGCGCCCGTGGCGCCGTCGAACCAGAGGACCTCGGCAGGCAGGCTGAAGGCGTCGAGCCGATCTTGTCCCTGCATCACCACCACCCGCTCGTGCGCGTGCATCGGCGGAAAGGGCGCCCGGAGGGTCAGATTGTGGGGCAGGAGGCCCAGGAAGGCACCGCGACGGCCGATCCGCCTCCAACCACCGCGCTCGAGATCGAGCAGGACCATCGCGGCGGAGTCGTCGCTGCTGCCAGCCGCCATAGGCCAGGCCCCGATCAGCCGCTCGAGCTGGGCGAAGGCGACGTGCTCGCCCTTGCAGATCAGGACCCGTTCGATGCGCCAGTCCGCGGCGCTCACGTCGGGCTCGCGGGCCCGCTCGATGGCGCGAGCGGCGTGCACAGCGCCGGCTCCATAGAGCGCCACGATCACGCCCCCCGCCAGCGCAGCCGCACGCCAGCCCGCCGCCACGCGACGGCGGCCGACGAACCAAGCAGCCACGAGGCCCAGGGTCAGGAGAGCCAGCGCCAGGCTCTCGAGCACCAGCGACTGGCGATCGTCCAGCGGGAACACGCTCGAGTCGGCTCGCCATCCCAGCAGCACGCCGCCCAAGAGAAGGCCGAAGAGGATCGTTCCGCAGGCCACGGCCGATCCCGGATGCCGCACACACGCGGCGGCCAGGGCGACGCAGGCGGAGTACACGAGGGCTTCGCCCGCGAAGGCCACCTGTTGCAGGCCGTCCGAATGATGCCAAGGCGTGAGCACGTCCCAGGCGCGCTCGGGCTGGCCCACCAGCCAGAGCACGCCTGCGGTGGCGAAGGCGCCCACGACCACCGCGACCAGCGCCGTGACGAACCAGGTGAAGCCCTTGGCCACGAAGGCTGCCCCCAGGCCCCCGGGGAGGCGCTGCGCTGGCGCAGGCGCGCTCTCGCCGACGTCGGTGGCGAAGAGGCTCGAGGCCACCACGAGTCCGTGCAGCACGAGGGCCCCGGCCACGAAGCCAAACGAGAGCTCGTCGCCATGGTTCTGCGTCAGGGTCTCGGCCCAGATCCAGCCGGCCAGCAGGGTGAGCACCGGGATGCTCACGAGCAGCAGGCGCACCCGCGCCGCGTGCTCGCGCGCCTCCTTCCAGGTCCAGACGAGGAGCCGGCGCATGGTCAGCGGGCTCCCACCGTGGCCACGCCGGCGGCCTGGGCGATCGCCTCGCGCAAGGCGCGCGGGGTCACGGCCTCCTCGCGGGGCGCGACGAACTCGGAGGCAGGCCCCTCGCGCACGACCACGCCCTTCGCGAGCACCGCGATGCGATCGGCCAGGCGTGCGGCCACGTCGAGGTCGTGGGTGATGCACAGGACCGTGCGCGGGCGGTCGCCCACCGCGGTGATCACCTGGCGCAGCACCTCCTCGCGCACCAGGGGATCCAGGCCGGCGAAGGGCTCGTCGAGGAGCAGCACCTCGGGATCGGGCGCCAGCGCCGCGGCCAGCATGGCCTTCATGCCCTCGCCGCGCGACATGTGCTTGAAGGTGCGGTCGGTGGGCACGGCCAGCGCCGCCACCACGGCCGTGGCGCGCGCCTCGCTCCAGGTGGGGTAGTGGGGCTTCAGGAAGCGGAACAGCTCGGGCACCGTCATCCAGCCGTAGACGTCGGGCTTGTCGGGCACGAAGCCCACCTGCTCGCGCACGCGGCGGGCGGACTTGACGGGGTTGAGGCCCAGCACGCGCACGGTGCCCGCCTTCGGCTTGAGCACGCCCAGGCACA
Source organism: Planctomycetia bacterium (assembly GCA_031413835.1). GTDB lineage: Bacteria > Planctomycetota > PLA2 > PLA2 > JAEUHO01 > CAXQZU01. The sequence goes on along the minus strand of JANOFW010000094.1, from coordinate 152 downwards.
GGCGCAGCAGCGTGGTCTTGCCCTCGCCGTTTTCGCCCAGCAGCACGGTCGTGGCGCCCGTGGGCACGCGCAGCGTGGCCCCCTGGAGCACCCGCTTGCGACCATACGACTGGTGCACGGCGGTGATCTCGATGCTGTGTGTGACTGTGTCC
>JANOFW010000093.1:0-8065 GCA_031413835.1 Planctomycetia bacterium | reverse complement strand
CTTCGTCAACGGCTCGGCCCACCAGGTGGACCAGGTCGTGGCGCTCGAGGTGGGCCCGGAGGGCAAGAGCGCGCGTTACGCCATCCGCTGCTACGTCGCGGCCGGCGCCAAGGCGCAGCCGCCGCTCACGGAGCGCGAGCTCGCGCCCATCGACACGGTGATCGAGAGCCTCGAGGCCGACGTCCAGAAGATCCTCCGTGGCCAGGGGCTCTACGCCGACGAGGCGCGCGCCATGGTGCGCACCTGGTCGCGCTCGTGGTTCCGCAGCGAGGGCCTGCGCTTCATCTACACCGTCCCCCGGCCCCTGACCGACGCCATCCTGCCGCTCGCGCTCACGCCGGCCCCCGACGCGCTCGTGCGCGTGCTGGTGGGGCGCCTCGAGGTGATCCCGCGCCAGACACGTCGTGAGGTGGAGACGGCGCTTCGCGACGCCGCCTCCGCCGAGGAGGCGCAGCGCGCGCGTGGCGAGGCACGGCTGGCGCGGCTGGGGCGCTTCCTGGAGCCGCACCTGCGCGACCTGCTGGCCTCGGCCGAGGTCGAGCCGGCGGCGAAGGCCCTGGCCGAGGCTCGGCTTACGCCTGCGGTGGGGGCGTCCCGCTGAACACGGCGCTACCCTGGTCGGCTCACGTGGCGCTCGAGCCTGCTCCCCGCGCGGTACCCCTCCCCACGGCGCGCGCCGCGGCTGACGGGGGGCACGACCTCGAGGCCCTCTACCGGCGCTTCGCGGCCCTGGCGCACGGCATCGCGCTCGCTCATCTCGGGTCCGACGAGGCCGACGACGTGGTGCAGGACGTGTTCCTGCGTGTCTCCGAGGGCCGCGCGCGGCTGCGCGACCCGGAGGCCTTGCCGGGCTGGATCGCCGCGACGGCGCGCCATGCGGCGCTGGACCGGCTGCGCGCGCGCACTCGGAGGCCGGGGAGCGAGAGCGCGTCGGTCGCCGCGCGTGCGGCTCCGGAGCCCCCGCGCGGCGACGACGACCTGCGCCGCCGCGTGCTGGCGGCGATCGGCTCCCTGCCCGAGGCCTACCGCGAGGCCTTGGTGCTGCGGCTGGTCGAGGGGCTCGACGGACCGTCCATCGCGGCCTTGACCGGCCACACGCCGGGCGGCGTGCGCGTGCATCTCCATCGCGGGCTCGAGCTGCTGCGCCCGTTGCTGGCGAAGGAAGGCTGGGTATGAGCTCCGAGCCGCGCGATGACGACTACCTCTGGGACCCCCGCGCCCCCGTCGATCCGGAGGTGGAGCGGCTCGAGCGCCTGCTACGGCCCCTGGCGCACGATCCCGCGCAGCCCGTGGTGCGCGCCCTTGCGCCGGCACGCGGCGCGGCGCTGCGCCTGTGGGGCTGGATCGGCGCCGTGGCCGCGACGGTCCTGGCCGTGGTCTGGGTGGCGGGCCGGGCGTCGGAGTCGACACCACCGCCGCCTGCGTCCGGTCTCGAGCTCGTGGCCCTCGATCCGCAGCAGCACCTCGCCGAGAGTGCCTGGCTGGAGACGGGTGCCGAGGTGCGCGAGCTGAGGCTGGGGAACGTGGGCCAGGTCACGCTCGGCGCGGGCTCGCGGCTGGAGGTGCGGCGCCTGAGCGCGCAGGAGACGCGGCTCTACCTGGAGCGCGGGCGTCTCGAGGCGCTGGTCTCGGCCGACGCAGAGCCGCGCTTCTTCCAGGTGGACACGCCGGCCACGCGCTGCGTGGACCTGGGCTGCCGCTACACGCTCGTGGTGGACGAGCGGGGTGACGCGCTGGTGGAGGTTGAGACCGGGCGCGTGGCCTTCGAGAACGACGGGCGGGCGGTGCTCGTCCCGCGCGGGGCGCGCTGCCGCGCCACGCGCAGCGCGGGCGCAGGCACGCCGCGCTTCCTCGACGCCGCGGCGCCGCTGGTCGAGGCCCTCGACGGCTTCGACGCCGCCGTGGGCGCGCCGGCGGAGCGCCGCCGCGCGCTGGCCGTCGAGGCGTTGCGCGCCGCGGCGAGCCTGCGCGACGCGCTGGCCGTCTGGCACCTGCTCCAGGATCCCGACGTCGAGATCGCGGCCCTGGCGCACCTGAGGCTGGCCGAGCTCACCGAGGCCCCCCCGGCGGCACGCTCCACCCTGGGCAGCGCACCCGACGCCACGGCCCGCGCGGCGTGGCGCGAGACGCTGGAGCCGTCGTGGTGGTAGGCGCTCAGCGAGCGGCGCGCAGCGGAGTCTCGCGCAGCGAGAGGAGCACGAAGTTCAGCGCCAGGCGCTGCACCGCGACGGTGCCGGCGACGTTGCCTTCCTCCTGGTCGTAGTGCCCCAGGATGTGCAGCACGCGGCCCTTGCCCTGCGCGAAGGTGACGGCCACCGCCGTCGAGGCTCCGTAGAGCTCCTTGAGCTCCGGGCTCTCGATCAGCACCGTGACGGTCTCGGGCTTGGGCAGCACGATGTCGAGCGAGCGCGACTCGAGCCACCAGCGGCCCGCGACGCTGCTGTGGAACACGCCTTCGAGCAGCGGGTGGGCCGCGTGGGCCGCCACGGGGCGGATGCCGATCACGGTGTGGGGGATGGCCGCCGCTGAGCCGTGGGTGGCGATGCGGTCGGGGAAAGCCTGGCTCAAGACGTGGCCCACGACCCAGTCGGAGGTGAAGAGGTAGCCGCCGCGGTTGACGAAGTCGCGCACCACGGGCACCAGGCGCCGGAGCAGGCGCTCGGAGGGCGGCATGCCGCAGTTCCAGAACAGGAAGCGGGCCTTGCGCAGCGCCTCGCCCGACTCGAGCCGAGGGTCGGTCGAGGCCACGCTGCGGTAGGGGATGTGCAGCTCGCGTAGCACGCGTTCCTGGTGGTCGTACTCGCCCTGCACCACCACGAGGTCGTCGGCGGTCAGCGCGTCGAGCGCCTCTCCGGCGCCGCCCTGGCCCGCGCCCAGCTGTCCGCGGACGTGCTCGGCGGCCTGGCGGCGCGCATCGTGCACGTTGTCCTTGGCGATGGTGCGCTCGAGGTCGATGCCCGGCGCGGGGCGCGGACGCGTGGGCTTGGGCGCGGTGCGGCGTCCGGCGTCGGCGAGCGTCGGCGCCGTGCCGATGTCGGTCGGCGGCTCCTCCTCCAGCAGCATGGGCCCGAGCGCGATCTCCGGGGCGTCGATCGGCGCCGGCTCGCGGTCGAGCAGCGGCGCCTCCTCGGCCGTTTCCGGCACCGCCGGCTCCTCCTCGGTCTGCGGCTCGTCCTGCTGCTCGTCGGGGCCGCGCGCCTCGCGCGCGTCTTCGTTGATGACGGAGGTGGCGACCCGGCCTCCTCCGCCCGGAAGGGCGCGCTCCGTGGGAGCGCCCACGAACCAGAAGACCAGGAACACGAAGGTGTGCAGCGCCACCGACGCCAGGAACCAGGGCGTGCGCTTGAGCTGCTGGTAGAGCTCGGCGTCGAAGCCCAGGCGGCGGCCGAAGGGGTCACGTGCCGCGGGCACGCTGGGCGGCGTCGCGGCCGGCGTCGGCGGGCGCGCGCCGGGCGCGGCCAGCGCCGGGCCCGGGTTGTCCGCCAGCGTCAGGTGCGCCGCCGAGAGGGAGGCCGGCGGCAGGGGGGAGGCAGGCAGCGGGGGGGCGGCCTGCGCGGGCGCCTGGTCGTAGTCGCCGAATTCGGCAGGTGCAGGCGGTCGCACGGCCAGCAGGGTCAGCTCGGCGCGTCCCAGCGTGACGGGCAGGCCGGTGGTGAGCGGGATCGTGCCCACGCGCCCCGGCACCACCAGCACGACCTGTGCCCCGTGCCGCTCGAGCGTCCCGGCGCGTGCCGGCCAGCCGGCCCGCGTGTGACGCAGCCCCGCTCCCCGTGCCGAGCCCAGCACCACGTGGCGCTGCTCGAAGACGTGCTCCTGCGTCTCGCCGTCGATACGGATGCGCAGGACGATCACGGGTCGAGGGCCTCCAGGCGGCCCCGTGCCGCCAGGCTTGGAAACGCTTTCCAGGCTACGCGGGGATCGTCGTTTCACCACCGCGCCGGGTCGTTCGGGGGGCCGGATCTGCGCTCGGACGCCTTTCCCCTTGTCCGCCCCGCCACCTTCGGGTTCCATCCCTCCCGCGGGGCTCCCGTGTCAGGCCAGGTGCAGGGGTGCTGTTCGATGCTCATCCCAGTCATCCTCGCCATCGACGTGGAGCCCGACGCGCGGCTGGTGAACCGCTACGCCCCCGAGCCCTGGATCGGCTACGAGCTCAGCCAGCGCTACCTCCGCGACCTCCGGCCCCGCCTCGAAGCGCTCACGGGGGCGGCCGCGCACCTCTCGTGGTTCCTGCGGCTCGACCCGCAGGTGGCGCAGTCGTACGGCAGCGCCACGTGGGTCGTGGACCGCTACCGGGATCACATCGAGGAGATCCAGCAGCACGGCGATGAGATCGGGGTGCACCCGCATGCCTACCGGTGGCTCGAGGACGAGGGCACGTGGCTCAACGACTACGGCAACCAGGCCTGGGTGGACACCTGCCTGCGGGTCTCGCTGGAGGCCTTCGAGGCTGCCCTGGGCCGGCCTTGCCGGTCCATGCGCTACGGCGACCGCTGGATGAACACCCCGACCGTGAACCTGGCCGAGGAGCTGGGCATCTGCTACGACCTGACCGTGGAGCCCGGCGCCCCGGCGCTGCCGACGCCCATGCCTGGGGAACGTGGGTCGGCCCCGTTGCCCGACTACTACCGTGTCCCGCGCCACCCCTGGACGCCCTCGGCGGAGGACTTCCGTCGGTCCGCGCCCGCGCGCCGGATCCGCATGATCCCCCTCACCTCCGGCCACCTGCGCCTGGGGCTTCGTCCCCGCAGGCATCTGCGGCGGCTGTTGGCCAACGGCATCCGACACCGGCGGCAGGACACGCCGCTCTCGATGTGGCGTTCGTGGACGGGCCCGAACACCTTCGACCGCATGCTGGACCGCGCCCTCGCGGCCCAGTCCCGGCCGTACCTGGCCTTCGCCATCCGCACCGACTTCGCCTTGACGCCGAGCGCCTTCGAGGCCGTGGACGCGTGCGTGCGCGCGCTCCTCGCGCATCCAGCCGCCGAGAACTTCCGCTTCTCTACGCCCGACGAGGCCCTCGCGCTCCTCGACGATGACGAGGCCGGAGGCGGCCGCCCTTAGGCGGCCGGGCGCCGGTCCGCGCGCAGGAACTCCGCCAGCCCCAGGGCCAGGGGCAGCATGGCCACGCGCAGCACCGTCAGCAACGCCTCGGAAAAGTTCCGGGCGAAGGTCGCCAGGGCGTCGGCGCTGGAGAGTGCGCCATCGACGGTGTGGGAGAGGGCGAAGCGCGCCTCCTGGAGCTGCCGCGTCGCGTGATCCCAGGCAGGCCCTAGGACGGCGGTGAGCAGCAACAGGCCCATCGCGAGCGGCGCCCAAGGCCGGCCCAGGCCCAGCAGCACAAGCACCGCCACCAGCAACCCTAGCAGCATGGGCAGCGTGATCAGGTTGCCGCGCGCCCAGTCGAGCAGGCTCACCGCCTGCGCCTTGCCATCGTTGCCCATGACCTCGGGCGGGTGCTCGCTGAGCACGTTGCTCAGCTCTTCCAGCGTCTGCGTGGCCAGGCTTCGGTAGGGGCGCGAGGCCAGCGGGTCGTCCTCAGCAGGCTGTGCATCGTGGAGAGGCAGGAAGGCGAAGATCAGCACGGCGAGGCCGGAAGCGCACACAAGCCGCACGGCGCCCGCGGGGCACGGTCGGGCGGCGGCGCAGAGCACGCCCGCAGCGAGCAGCGCGAAGGCGACGCTGCCGCCGGTCACGATCAGGTACTCACCCGGCGAGGCGATGAGCGTCCCTGCGGTGAGCACGAAGGCCGTCAGCGCGAGGCCCGCGCGCGTGCGGCTGGGCTGCAGGAAGGCGCAGAGCACGAGCGCCAGGCCCGAAAGCGTCATGGCGATCAGGAAGGCCTGCGGCGGCAGCCAGCTCAGCACGGGACCGTCGCGCCCCTGAAACAGTTCCCACGGCCAGCGCCGCGCCTCGAAGCCGCGCTTCTGCTGGAAGTAGCCGAATGAGGGGTTGAAGTTGGCGAACATGACGCCCAGCACCAGCAGGCCCGCGAGCGCGAAGCCGACACGCGTGGGCCAGCCCGGCAGCGCCTGCTCCGGTTCGGCCGCGGGCGGCGCGTCCCAGGCTGGGCCGCCCAGCCCCGGCCGGGGAGCCGGGGCGGCGAGGTTCCAGGGGCGGCTCATGCGCGCTCCTGCGCGGCGTACGCCAGGTCGGCGAGCACGGCGGCGCTCAGCAGCGCCAGCGACAGTCCGGCGGGGATGAGCACCTGGCTGGCGTGCTTGGCCAGGGTCAGGGCGTCGAAGCCCTCTACGCCCAGCGCGCGGACGTAGGCGGCCACCGGGGGGACGAGGAAGAACAGCAGCACCAGCGCGAGGCCGATGCCGCCCGCCAACGTGCCGCGCACGCGTAGCAGGCCCAGCAGGCCCACCAGGCAGGCCAGCAGCAGCGCACCGTACGACGCCAGATCGTCGTCGTAGTTGACGCGTTCCAACACGACGTCGCCACCCGTGAGACGTGCCAGCATGTCGCCGCTCAGCAGGACAAGCTGGGAACGGGGCGCCACACCGGCGCCGTAGTCGAAGGCGCAGGCCAGCGCCCACACGGCCAGCAGCGCGCCGGTGGCGCTCAGCGCGCTGGCCGCGGCGCGCGCACGCTTCGCGGCCTGGAGCATGAAGCCGGCCAGCAGCAGGCTTGCGCCCGCCAGCAGCGACGCGCTGTGCCCCTCGATCATCAGGCCCGCCAGGCCCGAGTAGCAGGTGAACAGCAGCACCAGCGCAGCGGCTCCCAGGAGCACGCCGCGCCAACGTTGGGTGCCCCACAGACCGAGCACGACCGCCAGCAGCCCCGAGCCCAGCCACAGGCTCCAGTTGGCGGTCAGGAGGGGGCTGCGGCTCTCCAGCAGGATCTCCCAGGGCCAGGCCGTGTTGGCAGAGCCGAACCACGGGTTGGCGCGCAGCAGCGCCGCCAGCAGCATCAGGCTGCCGGCGATCACCAGCGACGTCGAGCGGTGTCGCGGGGCAGCCTCGGGGGACTGGGGCGTGCGGGCGTTCATGGCCTGGTATTCCACCACAGGCCTCTGGGAGGGGCGCACCATTCCGGCGGGTGGCGTGGGATCGGTTGTCCCGGCGCCCCGATCCCGCAGCGAACGCCCGGGGGATCGAGAGTCGCGTGACCCCGCTACCCGGCGAGGGCACGCCCGATCCCGTGCTGCCGCCCCAGTGCGGCCTACGACGGGTGCAGGTCCGAGAGCAGGCGGAAGGCCTCCAGCAAGCGCTTGAACTTGCGTTCGGCGAGCGCCTGGAACTCCAGATCGAGATGCGCGACCTTGTCGGGGTGGCAGGTGAGCGAACGGCTGCGGAACGCCCGCTCGAGCTCCTCGCGCCCGGTGCTGACGCTCACTCCCAGGAGTGCGTAGGCCTCGATCGGGCCCAGCGCCGGTTGCGCCGGAGCGTCCACGCCGCCGGGGGCACCGTTCCCCTGGCTCGCGGAGGCCGGCGTGGTTCCGGGACGCTCGCGGGCCGAGGCCGGCCCCGTCGAGGCCTGGGCCGACGCGCGCACCCAGGGGGGGCGGCGATCCTCCGCCGGCACCGGCGCGGGGGGCGGCTCGCCCGGCGGGGCGTAGCGGCCCTCACCGTGGGGCACCAGGGTGAGCACGCGCCGGCACGCCGTGCAGCGGTACTCCAGGCGCGGGCCTCCCTCCGCGGCCAGGCGAGCCCGCAGGATCCCCAGTCCGGCCACTTCCCCGGCCGTGTAAGGCGTGGCGCAGGTGGGGCAGCGGCCGAGCTCCATGGGGCTCGATTCTAGGCGCGGCGGCCGCGATTCAGGGGGCCTGGGGCGCCCAGGGGTCGGCGTGGGGCTTGACCGGCGGCTCCGGCAGGCGACATTCGCCCCTCCACGCTTGGGTCCTCGCCTGGGCCCGTTCGACCCCGTCCGCTCCGGCCCCCCTGGGCCCCTGGACGCCGGAGGATCCGCATGCACCTGCACGTCCGCAACTCCAAGGTGAAGAAGCGCTGGCAGGGCTTCCGGGCGCGCATGAAGACACGCGATGGGCGCAAGATCGTCAACGCACGGCGGGCGTTGCGCGGTACGTTCCCGTAGGTCGTGCGACCCGCTGGTCTGGGGGCGC
>JANOFW010000092.1:0-1889 GCA_031413835.1 Planctomycetia bacterium | reverse complement strand
TGTAGTCGGCCACGGCCAGGCCGGCGCGGTTCACGTTGCTCTTGGGCGCCGGGCTGGTGGGAACGGTGGTGGCGGGGGTCGGAGTGCTCATCGGGGGCCTCCCTTCGCAGCCGACGGTGCAGCCTTCTCGAAGGCGACGATCTGCTCGGTGACCGAGCGCGCGTCGATCGGCAGCCCGTCGTAGTGCAGCACGCTGCGGCAGCGCAGCGAGAGCTCCGCGTGCTCCATGCGCAGCAGCTGCAGCATCTGCGCGTCGCGGTTCTGCTCCACCACGTAGACGCGCTCGTGCGCGGCGAGCCAGGCCCCCACCGAAGCGTCGAACGGGAAGGCCCGCACGCGCCGGTAGTCGGTGGCGATGTTCTCCTCGGCCCGCAGCTGGTCGCGCGACTCCACCACCGCGTGGTGGGTGGTGCCGTAGGCCAGGATGCCGATCTTCTGGCCGCGGCCGTCGGCGACGGGCGCGGGCACCAACGTGCGCGCCGTGTCGAACTTGCGCTTGAGGCGGTCCATGTTGCGGGCGTAGGCCGCGCCGTCCTCGGTGTAGCGCGCGTGCTCGTCGTGGCCGCTGCCGCGCGTGAAGTAGGCGCCCAGGCCGCCGGGGGTGCCCGGGAGGGTGCGCCAGGGGATGGCGTCGCCGTCCACGTCCTTGTAGCGGCCCCAGTCCTTGGCCTGCTTCAGGCCCTCTTCGTCGAGCACCTTGCCGCGATCGTGGGCCTCGGTGGGGTAGACAAAGGGGTCGGCCATCCACAGGTTCATGCCCAGATCGAGGTCGGTAAGCACGAACACGACCGTCTGCAGCCGCTCGGCCAGATCGAAGGACTGCGCGGCCATCTCGTAGGCCTCGGTGATGTCGCAGGGGTAGAGGCAGGGGTGCTTGCAGTCGCCGTGCGAGAGCAGCGCGGCCTTGAGCACGTCGCCCTGCATCGTGCGCGTGGGCAGGCCCGTGGAGGGACCCGTGCGCTGCACGTCGAAGATCACCCCGGGGATCTCGGCGTAGTAGGCCAGTCCCACGAACTCGCCCATCAGGCTGATGCCCGGGCCGCTCGTGGTGGTGAACGCACGCGCCCCGGCCCAACCGGCCCCCAGCACCATGCCGATCGAGGCCAGCTCGTCCTCGGCCTGCAGGATCGCGAACGTGGCCTTGCCCGTCACGGGATCGCGGCGGTGCTGCTCGGCGAGGTCGGTGAAGGACTCCGCCAGGCTCGAGGAGGGGGTGATGGGATACCAGGCGAGCACCGTGGCGCCGCCGAAGAGGGCGCCCACGGCGCAGGCCATGTTGCCGTCCACCAGCACCTTGCCCGCCGTCTTGTTCATGCGCCGCACCTGGAAGCGCGGGCGCTGCGGGATGTGGTCCTGGGCGTGTTTCACGCCTGCCAGCACGGCGGCACGGTTGACCTCGAGGGCCTTGGGCTTGGCGCGGAAGGCCTTCTCGAGGGCGCGCTCCAGCTCCGGCACCTCGATGCCCAAGAGCTCGGCCAGCACGCCCACGTAGACCATGTTGACCACCAGCTTGCGCAGCTCGACCTTGGGGCAGCAGTCGCGAACGATCGCCTGGAAGGGCAGCGCCAGGAAGGTGATGTCCGTGCGCGGATGGGCCTTCAAGATGGTGTCGTCGCAGAGCACGACGGCGCCCGGGGGCACACCGCGCACGTCCTGCTCGACGGTGGTGGCGTTCATGCACACCAGCACGTCCACCTCGCGGCGGCGTGCGATGTAGCCGTCGGCGTTGGCCCGGATCGTGAACCAGGTGGGGAGCCCGGCGATGTTGCTGGGGAAGAGGTTCTTCCCCGAGACCGGCACGCCCATCTGGAAGATCGCGCGCAGGAGCGTGTTGTTGGCCGTCTGGCTGCCGGATCCGTTGACCGTGCCCACCTGGATGCTCAGGCGGT
>JANOFW010000091.1:0-19693 GCA_031413835.1 Planctomycetia bacterium | reverse complement strand
CGCAGCACGTAGACCGCCACGGACCGGACCGGGAAGCGGGTGCCGCGGATGACGGGGATGCCACCGCAGGTGCCCGGCCGGCACTCAACGTAGGGATGCTTGGTGGGGGCGACGGTGGCCACGCAGGCATCCTACCCTGAGTCCCAACGACACGCCGGCGCCGCCGCGGGTGTGGTCGAGTGCGTTCTGGTGGTCGGGAGCAGCGGCGCCTGGGGCGTGGAGCGACGCTCCCCGCAGCCTCGCCACCGGGGCCCCGCTTAGAGATGGAACCCCACAGTGACGCTCGAGAGCGCGCCCGGCGTGGGCACGACCGTCACGGTGCGCTTCCCGCTCTGAGCCGGCGGAGGCGTGGGGCCGGGGCGCGGCTATGGTTGCGCCGTGGCCTTCACCCTCGCCGAGCTGCTGGCGGCTGACGCGGACCTGGGCTGGTTCGAACGGCTCGAGCGCGCGATCGTGCACTTCGTCACCTGCACGGCGCACAGCGAGGGGCTGGGCGCGTTGTGGACGGCCGCCCAGAACAAGCTCGTGCCGGTGCTGCTGCTGGTGGGGTTGCTCGCCGTCGTGGCGCGCAGCGATCGGAGGGTGGCGCTGCGCGCGCTGCTGGCGGCCGGGGCGGCCTGGGGCGCGGCCATGCTCGTGGCGGACCTGATGTGGGCCAACATCGACCGGGCGCGGCCGCAGGAGGCCTACGCCGAGGTGCTGCGGACGCCCGAGGAGCTGGCGACCTGCGCCGCGCGGCCCGAGGCGCTCGCGCTGCGCAGCGGCGGCTCCACGAGCCGTTCGTTCCCCAGCCGCCACGGCCTCACGGTGGGGGTGTTCGTGCTGGTCTTGTGGCGCGCCCGGCGCTGGGCCGGGCTGGTGGCGGCCGCCTACGGGCTGGTCGTCTGCGTGGGCCGGATCTACGTGGGAAAGCACTGGCCCAGCGACCTCGTGGTGGGCGTGCTGATCGGGGCCCTGCTGGCCTGGGCGGCCTGGACCCTCCTGCCGCAGCTGTTTCCGGGCTTGCGGCCGCCTGCCGAGGATCCGACATGCCCGCCCGACGCCGCCGCTTGAACCGGGTAGGATACGTGCTTCCGGGTAGGGCCCGCTGAAGTCGCCCGTTCGTCCGGAGGGTCCCGTTGGATGTGATCACGCGGCATAGGCTGCAGCTCCTAGCCGTCGCCTCGGGCGACCTCGAAGCGCTCCCTGGCCGTGAGCGGCTGCAGAGGGCCTACGCTGCCTTCCTCGCCGCCACGCCCTACGAGAACCTGTCGAACAACCTGGCCGTGAGCGCCGCGCCAGGGGACTGCGAGCGCTGGCCGCGCACCACCGACCGCATGCTGCGCGAGAACGCGGCGCATGGCCTGGGGGGCACCTCGTTCTCGCTGGCCTACGCGCTGCGCGACATCTTCCGCGGCCTGGGGGCGAACGCCCACTGCACCCTGGGCCACAACCTGGTGACGGAAGAGGCCCACGCCGCGGTGGTGGTCTACGACGACGAAGGTCCCTGGCTCTACGACCCGGCGCTGCTGCTGCCGATGCCCGTGCCGGTCCGTCCCGGAGGCGAGGCCCAGGACTCCCTCGGGCGCTGCGTGCTGCTGGCGCGTTGCGGACCGACGCTCACCGTCTGCCTCGAGCCCCTGGGCGAGGCTTCGCGGCAGGTCTACTCGATCATCCCGGTGCCGGCGCCGCCCACCTGCTTCCGGCAGGCGTGGGTGGCCTCCTTCCACCGCGGTCGCCGCACGCCGTTGCGCATGGCGCGGCGGGTGGGCGACGAGATCCGCCGCTACGGCGAGAGGCCCGGCAGCCTCGAGATCCTGCGGCCCGACGGGCGCGTGGAGGTGTCCACCGGCCCGGCCCCCGTCGAGCTGCTGCACCGCGCCTTCGGCATCGACCGCGACCTGCTGGCCGGGTGGTTCGCGACGGGGAGCAGCGCGACCGGCCCCGAGGGCCCGCGCGCGCCCGACGCCTGAGTGGCAGCGCCGCGCCGCGACCTCCTCGTGCTCGCACGGCTGGCCGTGTTGGCGTGGATCGTGGCCACGCTGGTGCTGGCGACCGGCTCGGGGGCCTCGGCGCGCACCCAGGGCTGGCTGCTGCCGAGGCTCGTGGAGCTCGGCCTGTCTCCCGAGGCGGCGGCCGTCACGCACCGCGTGCTGCGCAAGCTGGGCCACGTGGCGGCCTACGCCACCTTCGGGCTGCTGGCCTTCGCGGCGCTGCGGGGTCGCGCGCCTCGCGCCCAGCAGGCCTTGTGGATGGCGCTCGCGCTGGCCCTGCTCGACGAGAGCGTGCAGAGCGTGAGCCCGGGCCGCAGCGGCAGCCCGCTCGATGTGCTGCTCGATGTCTCGGCCGCCGCCCTGGCGCTCACCTTCGTCGGGCGCCGCGGCCGCACGGCCCCTCTGCCTGCCGCCGCCCTGCCCCCCGCGCCCCCCTGACGTCCCGCGCGCGCACGGCGCCTCGGGCTGCCGGGACTACTGGAGCCGGCGCGTCACCACGCGCAGCAGCAGCACGTGCGTGGGGTCGGAGGGGCACGGCAGCCGCAGCACCAAGGCCTCGCCGTCGGCGAGGGCCGCGGCCACGGAGCGGTCCACGAGCGGGTGCCAGCGCGGCACATCCACGGCCACGCCGGGGAGGTCGACGCCGCGCAGCGGCAGCGATTCGATCGCGCGCAGGCTGGCCGCGCGCACGCGCAGCGTGGTCACGCGGCGTCCGTCCTCCTCGGCGCCGGGGCGCAGCTGCACGACCAGCCCCTCCTCGGCCAGGCCGGTCACGGGCACCAGACGCTGCTGCTCGCTCTTGGCGCTGCGCGCGACGCGCACCTGGCGCGTGATGCTGTGCGACTGCAGCCGGCGCTGCACCACCTGCTGCGTGGCGCGGGCGGCCTGCCGCGCGCTGAGCGCGAACAGGCTCGGAGCGATCTGGGCGCGGGCGAGCTCGGCGTCGAGCGGCCCCACCATGGGCGCGGGTACGACCCAGGCCTCGCCCCCCGGCAGGGGGGCCACGCCGAGCCGTTGCGTGAACGGCTCGCTGGCCTCGCGCGCGACCTCGAAGGCGCGCAGGTCGAGGTCGTAGAGCGCGGTCTCCTGCGCAGCGAGCCAGGCGACCGCCGCGGCCAGGAGCACGTGCTCGCGTGCGCCCGCCACGGCCTGGGCCAGGCCGTCATGCACGCTCACGGGGTTGGGACCGTGCGGGGTGAGCAGCCGCGCGCGCGCCGCGAGCAGGTTCGCCAGGTACTCGTCGCGGGCCTGACGCGCCACCGACTCCGGGGGCGGGGCGGCCGCGCTACGGTCTTCCGGCCAGCCGTCGAGTACCAGATCGTCGAGGACCTCGGAGGCCAGCGGCCCGACCGGGTGCTCCTGGGCCTCGCCCCTGCCTGGGGGCTGCCACGGCGGCGGATCGGGCAGCGGCGCCTGGCGACCGTCCTCGGGGGCCGGACGCACGGCCAACAGGACGATCAGGTCGGGGAAGGTGGCGGCGCTGTCGGCGAAGGGGTTGGGCAGGCCGAAGAGCGCCAGGGTGGCAGCGTGCGGGAGGCGCCGGTCGGCCTCGACGACGGTCTGGGCGAACTTGGGGATGCGGCTCCAGTCGCCGCCGCGGTCGGCCTTGCGTACGACCACGCTGGGCAGCGGCAGGCGGGCGCGGGCCACGACCGAGAGCGCCGCCGAGCGCGGGCCCTTGCGTGCGCCGGGCAGGTCCTCGCCGTACAGGTCGAGCCACAGGCCGTAGCGCGCCGCCTCGAGACCCGGGATGGTCAGCGGCGGCTCCGGCAGCGCGGTGTGAAGCGGGTGCGTCTCGGTGCGCTCGGTGATCTCGAGCATGGCGCCCACGTCGCCCGTGAGCTTGAGCTGGGCGCTGCCGAGCAGGGTCACGTTCTCGAGCTGCGCCAGGTCGCTGCGGCACTCCTCGATCAGGCGCCCGGCGACGATCATGTCCAGGCCCGTCTCGCGGCCCGGCGGAGCGGCCAGCCTGAGCGCCGTGGCGCAGCGCACCGTGCCGCCGGGGCCCGCGCCGTACACCAAGACGTCGATCTGCACCGGCGGCGGGCGCGGCCCGAAGGAGGCGCGCAGCGCCTCGATCTCATGCTGCACCGCCTCGGTGTGCTGCACGAAGAGCGTGTCACCCAGGCGCTCGAGGATGCGCGGCGCGGGCGCCGCCGCCGGGCGGCGCGTGGGAGACCGACCGTCGGTCGCGCTGCGCGTGGGCCAGTCGGAGGCGGCAGTGGCCCGCACGTAGCGCTCGGCGAAGCGTGCGCGGCTCAGCGTGCCGACCGTCTGCTCCACGCCCGTGCTGCGCGAAGCGAAGGCGTTCGGGCCCAGGGCACGGTGCGGCGTGCCGTCGGCGAGCGGCAGGGGGGCGAACTCGTGGAAGCGGATCGGGTCGGCGGCCCCCTCGTCGCGGCCGGAGAAGGTTTCGCCCAGCAGCGCGTAGAAGCGGCCGCGCAGCCCGGCTTCGGCGGGCGGGCCCGCCGGGGGGACGGGTTCCGGGGCGAAGGTCAGCCCCTTGGCGCGTCCCTGCGTCTCCACCTGACGCAGCCAGAAGAGCAGGTTCCAGCGCTCCGCGTCGAGCTCGGCGCGGAACTCGCTGCGGTCCACCAGCGCGATGGCCTCGCGGAAGCTCAAGTCCGCGCCCTCGAAGTCGCCCGTGCCTTGCCGGCGCTGGCCCTGCTCCTCGAGCTCGCGCAGGCGCGTCTTGAGGCGCTGGTAGCTCTCGCTGCGCACGGTCTCGTAGAGGCGCAGGAGGCTGCGGATCAGCTCGCCGCGGTCCGGGCGCTCGCGTTCGACGAGCTCGAGCAGGCGCGGCGCCTCGCTGCTCTCGGGATCGAGCGCCAGGGCCTCGTAGGCGTCGCGGCGGGCGTCGTCGAAGCGGCGTGCGTCGAACGCGGCGCGCGCCCGGCCCAGCAGCTGCTCGACCTGCTGCATGCGGCGCCGCTCGCGTTCGGCCAGGGCCTCGGCGCTGCTGGCCTCCGGGCTGGCGCTGCGGGCCTGGGCCTGCTCCTCCTGCGTGCGCCGTTCGAGGGCCTCCCGGGCCCGCTTGTGCAGCTCCTCGGGGATGCTCTCATCCTCCTCCACCGTCTTCCAGGCGAGCTTCGCCTCGGCCCAGTGGCCCAGGGCCGCGTGGCACTCGCCCGCGCCCCAGAGAGCCTCGCCCCGGTAGCGCGGCTCGAGCGGCTCGTTGCGCAGCACCTCGTCGAAGCGCTCCAGCGCGCCCTGCGGGTCGTGGCGCACGCGCAGCATGTGGCGCCCATCGAAGAGCTGCTTCTCGATGGCCTCGTCCGCGCGCGCCGCGCTCGGGGACCAGACGATCAGCAGCGCGAGCAGGCCCAGCAGGAGCCGTGGGAGCCAGGCCGCGCAGGAGGCGTGACGCATCGCTCCATGGGTACCACGCAGGCAGCCGCTTGCCTTCGATCCCGGCAGCGCAGGCTCAAGGGGCAGGTGGCAGGAGGCCCGCCAGGCGCAGGGCCGCCGCGGCGGGGTCGGCCGCCCGCAGCACGGCGGCGCCCACGGCCCGCCGGCGCGCGCCGGCTGCCACCAGCGAAGCGGCGTTCTCCGGCGTGATGCCCCCGATCGGGAAGAGCGGCAGGTCGCGCGCGCAGGGCAGCGCCGCCACCACCAGCGCGGGGCCTCCTGGGGCCCGCCGCAACGTCTTGGTCTCGCTCGAAAAGCAGGGGCCCAGGCCTACGTAGTCCACCCCCTGCCCGTGCGCCGCCTCGACCTCGGCCGCGTCGTGGGTCGAGAGGCCCAGCAGCCGCTCGTCACCCAGCAGCAGGCGCGCCAGTCCCGCGGGCAGGTCGCTCTCGCCCACGTGCGCGCCGTCGGCGTCGCACAGGGCAGCGAGGCTCACGCGGTCGTTCACGATCAGGAGCGCACCGCACGCGTCGCACAGCGCCCTCGCCTGGCGGGCGAGCGCGAGAAAAGCCGCGTCGTCGAGTTCCTTGTCGCGCAGCTGGAGCACGTCGACGGCACCCGAGGTCAGCGCGCGCTCGACCGCCGTCCACCAGTCGGGGCCGCCGCTCGCGCTGCCCGCGACGAGGTAGAGCCGAGCGCGGCTCAGGCGCTCGCGGCGCGGCGCGTGGGCCTCGGACCTCACCGGCCCTCGGGCCCGGGGCCGGGGACAGGGCACGGGGCGCCGCGGCCGCGGCGCACGCCCTCCCAGGCGCCGCCCGCGAGCGGCAGGCGCAGCTCGTGCTGGGAGGAGATCGGAAACGCGATGCTCGGCACCCCGCGCGCGTCGAGGGCCAGCTCGAAGGCGGGCGGGGCGAAACACCCCATGCGCGTACGGGGGGCCTGGGGGGCGGCCTCGGCCAGGCTCGCGGGGTCCGTCCCGCCGTGCGCCTCCCTCCAGGCCGCCACCTGCTGACGTAGCGCCTCGCCGCGCTCCTGACTGACGAGCACGTCTTGCTCGCGTTGGCGCGAGCCCACGAGCACGCCCAGCAGGATCGCCAGCGACCAGAGGGCCAGGCGCGAGGGGTGCGGGCCCAGGTCGGGCCAGCCGTAGAAGCGCCGCGTGCCCCACGACGCGCCGCCAAAGATCGCGCCCAGCGGCGCGCCGATCGTGCCCACCGCGAAGAGGAACTGGGCGTGGCCGTGGTCGTAGCGCGTCAGCTCGAGGAACAGCACGAACGACGCGGCGGAGAGCACGCCCAGGGGCAGCCAGCACAGCCGTCGCGGCAGGGCCTCGGTCGCCAGCGTGGCCGCGTAGAACGGCACCAGCAGCAGGGCGGCGAGGAGCGTGTCGCTCACGCGCCCACCCTACGCGGTCCACGCTCCTCGGCCACGATCTGCCGCGGCGCGCGGGCCCGCGCCCTCACGCGTCGCGGTGGCTGCGCTTGCCGGAGCGCTTCTCGCGGTGCCGGGCCACGTAGGCCTCGAGCAGGGCGAGCTGCTTGACGAAGTTCTGCTCCTCGACGCCGGCCGGGGACTTGAAGTAGCCCGCCAGCTGGGGCATCAGGCCGCGTTCGCCCTGGGCCTGCGCGAAGGCGGCCAGGCGGGCCAGGTCGAGCACCAGCGGCGCGGCCAGCGCGGAGTCGTTGCCCTGCCAGGTGAACTGCATCGACATGCGCGCGCCCAGGAAGCCCTCGAAGTGGATGAAGTCCCAGGCGACCTTCCAGTCGTCCAGGCTGGGCACGTAGTCGATCGTGACGCGCGAGTGCAGCTCGCCCTCGCCCAGGATCTTGCGCAGCGCGGCGTCCTTGGAACGGGTCTTGGAGAGCCGCGCCTCGGGGTCGTTGAGCACGAAGCCGTCGCGGTTGCCCAGCATGTTGTAGCCCTCCCAGGAGAGCACCTTGAGGGCGCGACCTGCGAAGAGCGGGGCCAGGGCGGTCTTGACCAGCGTCTCGCCGGTTTTGCCGTCGCTGCCCATGTGCGGCACGCCGCGCTCGAGCGCCAGCTGCGCGATGGCCGGCACGTTGCTGCCCGGCGAGGGGGTGAAGTTGACGAACGGGTGGCCGGCGTCGATGGCCGCGTAGGCGTGCAGCACGCTGCTGGTCAGGCCCTTGCGCGCCCGAGGCTGGTCGAGCGAGGCGCGCAGCGCCTTGACGTCGGCCAGCTCGATGGGCAGCTCGCGCGGCGGCTCGGTGGAGGCCACGTTGATCACGACCACCTGGGCGAGGTCGTGGCGCTCCTGGAACTCGGCCAGGTCCTTCTGGATGCCCTCGACGATGGCCGCCGGCCGGCGCGCGCGCGCCACGCGGCCGCCCTGCGCCAGGGCCTTGACGCTGGTGCCCGGGTTGACGAGGTAGCCCGGGCGGACGTTGAGCTGCGTGGCGAGCAGGTCGTCGCGCAGCACCTCGAGCAGGGCGCGGTCGAGCACGCCCGCGCGCTCGGCGAACTCGGTGGCGGCGCAGCACACGTCGGTGGCGCGGATCTCATGCCCGCCGAAGACGAGGTCGCCCACCTCGGGCAGGTCGAGGCCGCGGAAGAGGGGCGTGGAGGTGAGCAGGCCCACCGGGGGCTTGAGGCCGCGGGCGATGGCGCGCGCGCCCACGATGCTCAGCGTGGCCACGCCGCCGCAGGCGCCGACGAGCCAGACCCCGGTCTTGCGAGCCGACATCAGCGACCTCCCTGTGCGCGCCGCAGGGCCGCGTAGCGCTCGACCAACGCTCGGCGCGAGGCG
Source organism: Planctomycetia bacterium (assembly GCA_031413835.1). Classification (GTDB taxonomy): domain Bacteria; phylum Planctomycetota; class PLA2; order PLA2; family JAEUHO01; genus CAXQZU01. The sequence continues at coordinate 11,605 of JANOFW010000091.1, read as the reverse complement.
CCCACGACGGGCGCGGCCGCCGCCGCCGCGGCCAGCGCCGCGCGCCGTTCGGCCTCCAGGGCCGCGCCGTCGCTCGTCGCCTGAGCCAGGCCCTGCGCCAGCAGCACGGCCGCCTCCGGGCCGGCCGCGAGGGCGCGCGCCAGGGCGCTCTCCGCCTCGCTCGTACCGTGGAGGGCACGCTGCGCGGCCTCGCGCGCCGCGGGATCCTGGAGGCGCTCGGCCAAGAGCGCCGCCGAGGGAGGGGCCTCGCTCGTGAGCCCCAGCGCGAGGCGCACGCGAGCGGCCTCGGCAGCGTGACGCTCACGGCTCTCGGTCGTGCGTTCGTCGCCGCTCCCGGGCCCGGCAGGGGCGACCGCCTCGGTGGGCTCGCCGGCCGCGGCTTCGCTGGGCCCGTCCGCGCGGGCGTCGAGCCCCAGGGCCAGGCCGGCGGCGAGCGCGGCGCCCAACGCGAGCGGCAGGCCTGCGACGGGCTTCAAGCGCGTGCTCGGCGGAGGCGCCGGCGACTGCTCCGTGCCCCCCAGGGCGCTGGCCAGCCCCGCTTCATTCGCCTCGCCGAGGCGGTCGAGAGCCCAGGCCGCGTCACCAGGGTCGGCCGGCGTCACTCGGCGTGCGCGCCAGACGCCGTGCGCGAGCCCCAGCAAGGCGCCGCTCGCCACGGCGAGCCACGCGGGCGGCGTCTGCGAGAAACGCGCCAGGACCAAGGCAGCGACGGTGCCCGTGAGGGTTCCCGCGCCGCACGAGGTGAGCAGCGCGCCCAGCCGCTCGCGGCGGGTGACCGCGCGCGCCAGCTCGTGGGCGGCGACCGGCCAAGAGGAGGGCATGCTCAGCGTCCCCCTTCAGGCTGGGCCGGCGTGGGCGTCGGGGCCAAGGGCGCGGCACCGTCGCCTGCGGTGGGGATCGGCGTGGTCGAGAAGATCAGGTCGAGCAGCACAGGTCCGCCCGAGGGGGCCGGGGGGGCGGCGGGCGCCTCGGGGTCTCCTGCAGCGGGCGCGGGCGCGGGCGCCGCGGCCGGGGGCCGGGGGATGCGCGTCGAGTTGTACTGGTAGTCGTTGTGCACCGAGGAGTCGAGCGCCACCTCGAGCAGCGCGTTTCCGTTGGGCCAGACCGAGACCAGCAGGCCGCCGAGCTCGGCGGCGAGCATCGGCTCGCCCGACTCCGGATCCTCGATGCGCCGCGAGCCCGTGAACCGGAAGCAGTCCTCGGGCAGCACGCCGCCGGTGCTGGGGTCGAGCACCCAATCGGTCGCTCGGGCGACGTGGGTCACGCCGCCCAGGGTGTAGCGCAGGTAGAGGTAGACGACGTCGCCCGTGCCGAGCACGAGCACGGGCGGACCCGGCTCGACGGGCTCGCCGTCGGGACCGTTCGCGGGGCCCGTGCCTTCCGGGGGGCCAGCGGGCGGCACCATGTGGCTGCCCTCGCCCTCGCGGAAGCCGGCCGCGACGAGCGCCTTGTAGAGCGCCGTGCCCAGGCCGCGCAGCTCGCGTAGCGGGTTCTTCTCGGCATCGCCCAGCACGCCCGCGCCGATCAGGTGCACGAGGGTCTCGTGGCCCGACTCGGGGTAGCGCGTGATGAAGTACTCGATCGGCATCTGCTTGTTGGGCGACATGTTGAGCAGGGCCCGCGCGGTCACGCGGCCCGGCTCCACCTCGATGCCGAAGCGCTTGGCCTCCTCGACGTAGGCCTTGGCGACTTCCGCGCCGATGGGCGCACCGGGCTCCTTCAGCCCCCAGCCCAGGCTCAGGCCGCCGGGCCGGCTCTGCTGCAGCGCCTGCCCCAGGTTGCGCACCGTGGCTTTGAGCTGGCGGATCTCGCGCTTGACGGCCACCAGGTCGCCCAGCAGGTCGCTGTAGTACTCGTAGCTGCCGTCCGAGAGCCGCTGCAGCTCCGCGATGAGGTGGTCGAGCTTGACCAGCGAGTCCTTCGAGGCGAGCGGGTTCTCGGCGCCCGCACGGGGGGCCTCCTTGGGCGGCGGGAAGGCGCCCGGCTCGCGCGCGGCGCCTCGGGCCTCAGGCCGGGACGCCGACGGAAGCGCGCCAGCCTCCGGGGCGTGGGCAGCGGGCCGCTCGCGCTCCAGGGTGTCCATGCGACGGCGCACGTCGGCCAGCACCCAGACGGAGGCCAGGGCCGCGATGAAGGTGGCCACGGCGAAGGACAGCAGCAGTCGGGTCTGGAGGGGCGCAGGTGCCATCGAGGGCTCGCTCGGCCTTCAGGGGCGGATCGGGGGGTGGGGCGGGCGGAGCGTAGCACCGCGCACTCGCGCCCCGGAGGCAAACGGAGGCGCCTGCCGCGAGGTTCAGCCCAACAGGAGGCGTACATCCCAGAGCGTGGTCGGGGAAGGGCCCAGAGGCTTGCGAGGGGCGGTGAGGCTGACCCTCCGGGCCCTCTGCGGGCCCGGAGGGTCACTCGAACCGCTAGTTCGGCGTACCGCCCGGCGCGGCGGGCGTCGGCGCCGCCGCGGGAGCGGCGGCCGGCAAGGCAGGGGCGGCGGCCGTCACGACCTGCGCCAGCGGCTCGCGCCCGAAGCCCACGATCCCGTTGACGAAGGTCACGCTGATGCGCGAGCCTTCGGGGAACGAGCCGCGCAGCACCTCCTCGGCGAGCGGGTCCTCGATGATGCGCTGGATCGAGCGGCGCAGCGGTCGTGCGCCGTACTCGGGGTTGAAGCCCTGGTCGATCACGTGCTGACGTGCCTCGGGCGTGAGCACGATCTCGACGTTGCGCTGGGCCAGGCGCTCGCCCAGGCCGCGCATCTCGATGTCGATGATCTGCTCGAGGTCCTCGCGCGTCAGCGGCTTGAAGACGATGATCTCGTCCACGCGGTTCAAGAACTCGGGGCGGAAGTGGCGCTCCACCTCCTTCATCAGCTCGTCGCGCATGCGGCCGAAGGAGGCCTCGGTGCTCGACTTGGCGAAGCCCAGGCTGCCCTGGCTCTTGATCGACTCGGCTCCGATGTTCGAGGTCATGATCACGACGGTGTTCTTGAAGTCGACCTGGCGGCCGAAGGAGTCGGTCAGGCGGCCCTCCTCCATGATCTGGAGCAGCATGTTGAAGGCGTCGTGGTGGGCCTTCTCGATCTCGTCGAAGAGCACCACGCAGTAGGGGCGCCGGCGCACGCGCTCGGTGAGCTGGCCGCCCTCCTCGAAGCCCACGTAGCCGGGGGGCGCGCCCACCAGGCGGCTGACCGTGTGCTTCTCCATGTACTCGGACATGTCGATCTGGATCAGCGCCTCGGGGTCGCCGAACATGAACTTGGCGAGCGCCTTGGAGAGGTGCGTCTTGCCCACGCCCGTGGGGCCCAGGAAGATGAACGAGCCCATGGGCCGGCGCGGGTCCTTCAAGCCCGAGCGGCTGCGGCGCAGCGCCTTGGCGATGGCCGTGATGGCCTCGTGCTGGCTGACCACGGTGAGGTGGAGCTCGGCCTCCATGTTCAGCAGGCGCTCGGCCTCGGCCTTCTCCAGGCGCGTCAGCGGGATGCCGGTCATGCGCGAGACGGTCTCGCGGATGACCTCCTCGTCCACCACGCCCTCGGTCTTCTGGGTCTGCTCGCGCCACTCGCGCAGCATCTGCTCCTTCTTGCGGCGGATCTTCTGGGCGCGGTCGCGCAGCTCGGCGGCGCGCTCGAAGTCCTGGGCCCCGACGGCCTCTTCCTTGTCGGTCTCGAGCTTGTGGACCTCGGTCTCCATCTCCTTGAGATCCGGCGGATGGGTCATGCACTTGAGCCGCAGGCGCGCGCCGGCCTCGTCCATCACGTCGATGGCCTTGTCGGGCAGGAAGCGGCCGTTGATGTAGCGGCTCGAGAGCTCGACGGCGCCGCGCAGCGCCTCGTTGGTGTACTTGATCTTGTGGTGCGCCTCGTACTTGTCGCGCAGGCCCAGCAGGATCTCGTAGGCCTCCTCCTTGGTGGGCGGGTTGACCATCACCGTCTGGAAGCGGCGCTCGAGCGCGCCATCCTTCTCGATGTACTTGCGGTACTCGTCGAGGGTCGTGGCGCCGATGCACTGCACCTCGCCGCGCGAGAGCGCGGGCTTCAAGACGTTGCTGGCGTCGATGGCGCCCTCGGCGCCGCCCGCGCCCACCAGGGTGTGCAGCTCGTCGATGAACAGGATCACGTTCTTCGAGCGGCGCACCTCGGTCATGACGGCCTTGATGCGCTCCTCGAACTGGCCGCGGTACTTGGTGCCCGCCACCATCATGGCCAGGTCGAGCACCACGATGCGCCGGCCGCGCAGGATCTCGGGCACGTCGCCGCCGATCACGGCCTGGGCCAGGCCCTCGACGATGGCCGTCTTGCCCACGCCGGCCTCGCCCAGCAGCACCGGGTTGTTCTTCGTGCGGCGCGAGAGCACCTGGATCACGCGCTCGATCTCGTTCTTGCGCCCGATGACGGGGTCGAGCTTGCCTTCGCGGGCGTACTCGGTGAGGTCGCGCCCGAAGGCGTCCAGCGCCGGGGTCTTGCTCTTGCTCGTGCCCTGGGCCGGAGCGCTGCCCGTGGGCGCGCCGCCGCCGCTGGGGCCTCCACCTCCGCCGCCTCCACCGCCCCCCCCGCCCCCCGGACCCGAGCCCTCGCCGCCCTGGGACTCCTCCTGGGGCTGGTCGGGCTCCTGCGGGTCGGCGCCGAGCAGCTCGAGCACCTCGTCGCGCACGTCCTCGAGCTTGACCTTCAAGTTGCGCAGCACCTGCGCGGCGATGCCCTCGTTCTCGCGGATCAGCCCGAGCAGCAGGTGCTCGGTGCCGATGTAGGTGTGGCCGAGGTTGCTGGCCTCCTCGAGCGAGAGCTCGAGCACCTTCTTGGCGCGCGGCGTGAACGGCAGCTGGCCCATGGTCACCATCGTGGTGCCGCTGCTGACGAGCTTCTCCACCTCGTGGCGGATCTTCTTCAGGTCGATGTCGAGGTTCTTCAAGACCGAGGCCGCCACGCCGCTGCCCTCCTGCACCAGACCGAGCAGGATGTGCTCGGTGCCGATGTAGTCGTGGTTGAAGCGCTGGGCCTCCTGGCGGGCCAGGCCCATCACCTTGCGCGCGCGGTCGGTGAAGCGGTCGAACATGGAGCCTCCGGGCCGGGTCGCGCCGGCAGCGTGGATTCTCTACGGCATGGGGTCAGCGCCCCCCTTTCGGTCGGGGGACGCGGTCGAGGGAGCGGGACCTGCTCGGGGGGTTGGACCCGGCCTCGGCGACACGTGTTCCCGGGCCTGCGTGCCGAAACGGCAGGATCGAGGGGGCCGTGGGGGCGCCCCCCACCGGAGAAGCACCTACCGTGCCGAGCGCCGACGGCGATCTCGTGAGTCCCCAGGCACGCCTCCAACCTCGCGCGTCACGCACGCCGCCTGGGAACGCCAGGCTCCAGCCTGGCTCTGGGTCGCGGGGGAGGTTGGCGAATCCAAGACGGCACGCGCAGTTCCCAGCGACGTCCCATGACCCGGACGCCTCACCCCCAACGTGCCAGGCTGGAGCCTGGCGTTCCCAGGGGCAGTACCGCGGAACTCACGCCAGCGGCACAGTCGGCCAGGTGGAGCCAGGCGCTCCCAGGGGAGGTACCGCGGAACTCACGCCAGGGACACAGTCGGCCAGGCTGGAGCCTGGCGTTCCCAGGGGAGGTACCGCGCACATCACGCCAGCGACACAGTCGGGCCCTGCTCCCGCCCGCGCGACCTACCCGCCTGTGCGTTCGTTCACCACCGCAGCCAACGCCTCGATGTCACGCGCGGCGATCAGCGCGCTCACGTCGGCGGGCGGCATGCCGGTGGCGGCGAGGATCTCGCCGGCCTTGGTCCACAGTGTGACGCGGCGCTTCTCGGTGGTGGCCAGGAAGATGTCGCCTACGAGCTCCTGGAGGCGCTGGGCGCGTACGGCGTCCAGGTTCCGGTAGTAGCGCCGGATGATGCCCTCTTGGTAGCGCGTACGTTCCTGGGCCACGGGAGCCTCCGGGGGCGAAGAGAGAACTGCGCCTAGGCCAGGCGCGCGCGCAGGAAGGCGGCGCGGCGCTGGTCGCGTTCGTCGGCCTCGAGGGGGCGGCCCTCAAGCTTCTGCAGGTGGGCGGGCTGGGCCAGCACGAAGAGCTCGCCGATGCGCTGGAGGTCGAGGCCGGCGAGCAGGCCCAGGACGGCGCCCAGGCGCACGGAGGAGAGGTGCTGCATGGCCTCTTCGCTGCTGATGGTGCGCGCCGAGCGCAGCAGGGCCAGCGCGCGGTGGACCTTGTCTTCCAGCTTGACGCGCCCGCGGGTGGCGAGCTCCTGGCGGCAGCGCTCCTCGTACTCGAGCAGGCGCGGGAGCAGGTCCTTGAGGCTGGCCAGGATCTCGTCCTCGCTCTTGCCCAGGGTGATCTGGTTGCTGATCTGGTAGAGGTCGCCCATGGCGGGCGTGCCTTCGCCGTTGAAGCCGCGCACGGCCAGGCCGGTGCGGCTGGCGGCCTGGAAGACCTTGTCCACCTGCTTCAGGTGCACGAGGGCCGGCAGGTGCAGCATGACGCTGGCGCGCAGGCCCGTGCCGGCGTTGGTGGGGCAGGCCGTGAGGTAGCCGTAGCGTGAGGAGACCGCGTAGGGCAGCTTCTGCTCCAGCGCCTCGTCCACCGCGCGGGCCGCCTCGAAGCTCTCCTCCAGGGCCAGCGAGGCGCGGATGGCCTGGATGCGCAGGTGGTCCTCCTCGTTGACCATCACGCTCACGACCTCGTCGCTGCCGAAGTAGACGCCGCGCGCGCCCTTGCCGCCCTCGAGCTCGCGGCTGATGAGGTGGCGCTCCACCAGCACGCGCGCGTCCACCTTCTCGCTCTTGTCGATGTCCACCCAGAAGGCGCGCGTGCCCAGGGAGAGGCTCTCGAGGGGCCCGCGCACGCGCGCCACGATCTCGGCCTTCTGCTCCTCGGGGGCGCGCTGCGCGAAGGGGAAGCCCGCCAGGTTGCGAGCCAGGCGCACGCGCGAGGAGAGCACGATATCGTGACGCGCGCCCCCGCCCCGCAGCCACTCGCCCCCGCGCCGGTCGAGGTCGGAGAGCTCCACGCTCAGGCGCCCGGAGCCGCGGGCCCGGAGGAGCCGCCCGACCCCCCCGTACGCCGGCTGCGGCGCTCTTTCGCCGGAGGCGTTGCCGCGGTCGGCGTGCCGCTGGCCGGGAGCGTCGCGCCGCTCGCCGCCGGGACCTCGACCGTCTCCAGGAGGCGGATCTCGTCCCGCAGGCGGGCCGCGCTCTCGTACTGCTCGGCCTTGACGGCCTGCTGAAGCTCGCGCCGCAGGCGCAGCAGGCCGTCGTTGCGGCGGGTCGCTTCCGGCCCGCTGCCGCGCGGCAGGCGGCCCTTGTGCTCGCTGGAGCCGTGGATCTTCTCGAGCAGCGGGTCGAGGTGCTCCTGGAAGAACTCGTAGTCGTGCGGGCAGCCCAGGCGACCCTTCTCGCGGAACTCGGCGAAGGAGATGCCGCAGGTGGGGCAGCGCGGGGCCGGGGCACCGGGGCTCTTCGGGCTCTTGACCAGCGAGGCCAGCATGGGCGGCAGCGCCGCCAGGGTCGGTCCACCCGTCATGCCCTGGCTCTGCGCGCAGGCCTCGCAGACGTGCAGCTCGCGCACCTTTTCCGGGCCCTTGATCTCCGTGTAGTGGATCGTGGCAGGGTTCTGCTTGCAGGACTGGCAGAGCGGGGGCGGCACGGCGGTCCCAGCCTACCACTCGCCTGCGGAGCGGGCCCCCGGGCTCAGGGCAGGGCGAGGACCGCCGCGCGGAACTGCTCCCCGCGCACGGCGAAGGAGAGGTACTGGTCGAGGCTCGAGAAGCCGGGCGAGAGCACCACGGCGTCGCCGGGGCGGGCCAGCCCTGCGGCGGCGGCCACGGCGCTGGCCATGTCGGGGCCGCCGTCCACGACCGGCACCCGGCCGGCGAGGCGCGCGGCCACGTCGGGCCCCGAGGTGCCGAGGGTCACGACTGCCTTGGCGCGTCGCACCAAGCCTTCGATCAGCGGCGTGGTGTCCACCCCCTTGGGCTTGCCGCCCACGAGCACGATCGCGGGCCGTGGCACGGCCTCGAGCGCCTGCAGCGCGCTCTGCGGGGTGGTGGCGTTGCTATCGTCCACGTAGAGCACCCCGTGCTTCTCTGCCACGGGCTCGAGGCGGTGGGGAAGCGGCTCGGCGGCCAGGGCACCGGCCAGCACATGGTCCCAGCTCACCCCCGGCACCTGGAGCGCGGCCGCCGCCGCGGCCAGCGCGTTGCGCCGGTTGTGCGCGCCCCACAGGCGCATGCCCGCGAGGTCGCGCCGGGGCCCGCTGCCGGGCCCCACCAAGCCGCCTTGCTCGAGGTGGTAGGGGGCGCCGGCCCCGAACAGCACGCGCCGCGCGGGGCCGGCGCGCAGGAACCCATGCTCGTGGGCGGCGCCGTCGTCGGCCGGCAGCACGGCCACGTCGCTCGCGTGCTGCTGCTCGAACATCAGGCGCTTGGCGGCCGCGTACTCCGCCAGCGTGCCGTGGCGGTCGAGGTGATCGGGGAACAGGTTCGTGAGCAGCGCGACGGTGGGCGCGCGGCCGATCTGGCGCGTCCACCAGAGCTGGAAGGACGACAGCTCGAGCACCACGAGGTCCTTGGGTCCGATCTCCGCGAGGCGCGCGACCAGGGCGCGCCCCACGTTGCCTCCAAGGTGCACGTGCCGACCCGTCTGGGCCAGCATGCCGGCCAGCAGCGAGGCGGTCGTGGACTTGCCCTTCGTGCCCGTGACGCCCAGCACCGGGGCGCGCACGCGCTCCAGGAACAGGTTGATCTCGCTCGTGACGGCGATGCCGGCGCGCTCAGCGGCCGCCAGGAGGGGGTGCTCGAAGGGGATCGCGGGAGAGGCCACGACCAGGTCCCGCCCCTCGAGCAGCGTCGCGGTCTGGGGCCCGAAGACGAGCCGCGCGCCCAGGGCCTCCGCCTCGCGGGCCGAGGACTCCAGCCCCGAGCGCTCCGCGGCGTCGCTCACCAGCACGTCGGCGCCCTCGGCGAGCAGGAAGCGCGCCGTCTCCACCCCTCCGCTGAAACGCCCCAGGCCCAGCACCAGCGCGCGCGCTCCAGCCAGCGAGCCGCCCGCCGCGCGCATCGCTCAACGTCCCTGGGGCGGCGTGGTCGTGGGCGGCGCGTTCTTGGGCTGAGGCGTGCCCGGCTCCGCAACCTCGCGCTCGGCGCGGGCCCGGAACTCCTGGGCGCGATCGCGCACCTCCCCGAGCCCCTCGGAGCCGGGGGCGGCCGGCAGCGGCTCGAGGCGCAACGTGCGCATGACGCGCTTGTGGCCGCCGATGATCTCGCTCGGCAGGTCGAGCAGGGGGTAGTCGGCCATGCCGCTCGCTATGTGCACGTCCTGCGCCAGGGAGGCGTAGCCGGGCTTCTCCAGGCGCACGTGGAACGCACCCGGCTGCACGTAGGGCACGCTCACGGGCGTGAGCCCGCGCTCCCTGCCGTCCACCCATGCGCGCGCGCCGCGCGGCTCGCTGTCGATGGTCAGCGTGCGCTGCATGCCGCAGCCGGCGGCGAGGAGCGCCAGCGCGCAAGGCAGCAGGCGTGCGAGTCGGACGGGGAGCGGCGCGGGCGGGCGCATCGGCGGCGGCCCATCCTACGTCAGGTCCGACCGCCGTCAGCGCGCCGCGTTGTCGCCTGCGGGCGGCAGGGGCGCGAGTCCCACGAGCCCGACCAGCCCGCCGCCGGCTCCCGAGCGGGCTTCCTTGAGCCGGCCTTCGGCGCGGCGGATGGCTTGCGCCACCACTTTCCCGCGCTTGAGGCGCCGACGCTCGAGGTAGTCGGCCAGGTCCGTCTGCTTGAGGAACTGCACGTCGAAGGGCACCTCGCCGGTGTACTCGCAGTCGTTGGGGTCGTAGGCCTGGCAGCAGAGCATGTGGTCGGGGTAGACCGCGCAGGCGTTGTCGGCCCTGAGGTTCTGGCAGCGCGTGCGGAAGTGCACCATCCAGCCGTCGTCGTCGTGCGTGACCATCACCTCTTCGTGCGCCAGCCACCAGCGCACTTCGTCCCAGTCGTCCACCGACTTGGGCGCGGGGATGCCCACGGTGATGTAGCGGCAGCAGCGCGCGCCACAGTGCACGGTGCAGATGGTGAGCTGGTCGGGCTTGCCGGCGCCGGCTCCGCCGCCGCCCGCATGCGCGGCGGGGGGGGCTTGGGGCGGCTTGGCCCGCGGCGGGGCCTCTCTCGGTCGGGTGCGCTTGGGCATGGGTCGGGGCGCAGAGCGTACAATCGACCCTCCCCGCCCCGCGCGCCTACGGCCCCTCGGCCCGCCCACGGCATGACCTCCCCTCCCACCCCCCCCGTGAAGCTCGACGCTCCCATCGTGGCGCAGGTGCGCGCCATGGGCTCGAGCTACGACGCCTGGGTGCATGGCTCCCTGCGTCGCGGGGCTCTCGGGCAGCAGGGCTCGCTGCGCCTGTTCCGCAGCGACGCCCTCGAGCGCATGACCCACATCCCTTGGTGGCTGGTGCCCCTGGTGTGGCTGCCGTTGATCAGCGCCCTGTGGCTCCTGGCCGTGGCCTGGCAGGGACTGCCGCCCAGCGACGTGGCCTGGCTGGCGCTGGCCGGCTTCCTCAGCTGGACGCTGATCGAGTACCTGCTCCACCGCTTCTTTTTCCACTGGAAGCCCCAAGGGGCGCTGGGGCGTCAGATCCACTTCATGGCCCACGGCGTCCACCACCTCGACCCCTGGGACGCCACGCGCTTGGTCTGTCCGCCCCTGGGGGCCTTGATGCTGGCCACGCCCATCTTCGGGCTGGTGTGGCTCTTGCTGCCGTTGGGCAGCACTCTGGCCCTGATGGGCGGTCTCCTGATCGGCTACGTGCTCTACGACATGACGCACTACCACGTGCACCACGGCACCTGCCGCACGCGCTGGGGCAAGTTCCTCAAGGCCTACCACCTGGCTCACCACCACAAGCACCACGAGCGCATGTTCGGGGTCTCCTCGCCTGTCTGGGACGTTGTGTTCCGCACCGGACGCCCGAGCGCATGAGCTCGGCCCTACCGCGCGTCGCGTTCCTGGTGCTGCTGCTGCTCGTGGCGGCTTGCGGGGGCGAGCCCGAGGCCCCGCCGAGCGGGGCGCCCTCCCCCGCGCCCCGCCCCGACGAGCCGCGGCTGGGCCCCTACCCCCGCTCGCAGTTCTACATCGAGCGCGACCTGTTCATCGCGGCGGACGATCCGCGCTGCGTCCCCGCCGACGAGGCCCGCTTCCTGGGGCCCGAGGACGAGGTGCTGGGCCTGATCGTCGGCGGTCAGGCGCGGGCCTACGCCATCACGATGCTCAGTTACCACCACGTGGTGAACGACGTGATCGAGGGCATCCCGGTCGCCGTCACCTACTGAGTGATCTGCTCCTCGGGGGTCGGTTTCGATCCCCTCCTCGACGGCGAACGTCTGACCTTCGGCTTCGAGGGCATCTGGCAAGGCACCGCGGTGCTCTACGATCGCAAGACCAAGTCCCTGTGGATGCACTTCACGGGCGCCTGCTTCGAGGGACCCCTCACAGGTCGTCGCCTGAGCACGCTGGCCACCGGCCGCCACACGACCTGGGCCGGCTGGAAGGCCGCGCACCCGACCACCGAGGTGATGGCCCCCGACCCGCGCTTCGAGGCGCGCTACTTCAAGCGCGTGCAGTGCCGCAGCGGGGATCC
>JANOFW010000090.1:0-4595 GCA_031413835.1 Planctomycetia bacterium | reverse complement strand
GTTCAGGCGCGGGGGGGCGGTGGTTAACGACGGTATGTTCATGTAGATCCGCTTGGATTGGGGGGGCGCGGGGGGCGGGGTCCCGTGGGGTAGGCTGAGGGGATGCGGTCGAGCATCCGGGCAGCGGCGTGGCTGGTGAGCGTGGCGTGCCTGGCCGTCGGGCTCGGCGCGTGCGGCAAGCCGGCCGAGAAGCCCGCGGGCCGGAGCCGCGACAAGCGCGGTGCCACGCCGCTCGAGACGGTCGCGCTGGTGAAGGAGGCGCTCGAGCGCCGGCGCTACCGGGACGTGCTCTCGCACGTGTTTCCTGACGACCAGGCGCTGTTCGCGCTGGGCCGCCTGCAGAGCATGATCGCCTTCACGGAGGGGCTCGAGACGCACGACAGCGAGCGCCGCCGCCTGCTGGAGAAGGGCCTGGCCGGCCTGCGCAAGCAGTTCGGCCTCACGGACGAGGAGCTGCGCCTGGCCCACGAGAGCGCGCTCGACGGAGCCGACCTGGGCTCGCTGATGGACGGGCTGGGGGCGCTGGGGGCGACCACCAGCGTGGACGGTCTGGGGGGCTTCGCCGACCTCGTGCCGATCCTGCGCGACGTCACGATCGAAGGCGACACGGCCAGCGCCTACGCCGGAGAGCCCGACGCGCCCGAGCGCTGGGTCTTCCGCAAGCACGAGGGAGCCTGGTACTACGCGGCCCGCGAGTAGCGGCCTCAGGGCCGGGCCGCTGGGGGTCCGAACAGGTTCGAGGGGATAACCGAGAGGCCCGGCAGCACGCGGGAGTCGATGGGCGTGGAACCCGAGGCGTGGCGCACGCCGTGGGCGGCGTGTACTTCGATGGTCTTGGCTTCGGGGTCCACCAGCCATACCTCGCCCGTGCCCGCGGCGAGCAGACGCGCGCACTTGACGTTGCGGTCCCGACGGGCCGTCGAGGGAGAGAGGATCTCGACAGCCAACAAGGGAATGCCCACATTGCGCTCGCCGTCAGCGGGCAGGCTCCGCAGGACGACAAGGTCGGGCTGGTAGACGTTCTTGTCGTCGAGCACGACATCGGCGGGACTCATCAGCGCGCGGTCCGGACCGACCAACGGCACGAGGAGCGCGTGGAGGCGGCTCTCGATGCGCTGGTGGCGATAGTTCGGCGACGGATCCTTGACGAGCCACCCGGCGACGAGCTGGGCCGGAAAGCCCTCCGGGAGCAGGTCCCAGTCGCGGCGGGTGAAGGGGGTACGCACGCTACGCACATTGAACCACCGCCGGCGGGCGGGGCTTGGTCACGGAAATCTGGGAAAGGCGGGCGGAGCGCCCTGCGAGCCCGTCAGGGCCCCTGCTTGAGGACGCGGGCGAAGCCGCCGTCGGCGTCGGCGGAGGGCGTGGCGTCGAAGCCGCCCTCGGCGCAGAGGCCGGGCACCTGGGCGAGGAGCGCGGCCACGACATCCTCGTTCTCCTCGGGCTCGAGCGAGCAGGTGCTGTAGACGAGGCGCCCTCCGGGCTTGAGCAGGGGCAACGCGCGCTTGAGCAGGTCGAGCTGGATCGCCGCGAGCTGCGCTGGCGACTGCGGAGTGAGACGCCAGCGTGCCTCGACGCGGCGGCGCAGCACGCCGGTGTTGGAGCAGGGCGCGTCCACCAGGATGCCGTCGAAGGAGGCTTCCGCGAAAGGCAGGGGCCCGCTCTCGGGCACGCGCACGGCGCGCCAGCGCACGCCCTTCTGCACGAAGCGCGCGAGATCGGCGAGGCCCTCGACCTTGCGCGGCTCGATGTCGCAGGCCACCACCTCGCCGCCGCCCTCGGCCAGCAGGTCGGCGAGATGCAGGGCCTTGCCGCCGGGCGCGGCGCACAGGTCGAGCAGGCGCTGACCCGCGCGCGGCTCGAGCAGGGGCGCCACGCGCTGCGCGCTGGCGTCTTGCACGTAGGCCAGGCCCTGCTCGATCACCCCCAGCCCGCCCCCCTCGCCCCCCGGAAGCAGGACGGAGCCGTCCACCGGCCCCAGGCGCACGGCGGGGTCGATGGGCTTGAGCACCTCGCACAGCGCGTCGGCTGTGCCGCGCCGCACGCGCAGCGTCACGGGGGGGCGCATCTGCTCGGCGCGTAGCACGGCGAGGGTGCGCTCGGGGCCCCAGCGCGCGAGCCGGCGTTCCACCAGCCAGGTGGGCAGGGCGTAGCGCGCGCTGAGGTTGGCGGCGAGCGCCGCCTGGGGGTCGGGGAAGATCGGGTCGCCGAAGCGCAGCGCGCTGCCGTCCTCGCGCGGCAGGTCGCGACGCGGGTCTTCCGGGCCCTGGGCGAGGCCGGTGATCCCGCGCAGGACCGAGCGCAGCACGCCGTTGACGAAGCCCGCGGCGCCCGGCCCGGCCTTGGCGCGCGTCCAGCCGACGGCCTGGTCCACGGCCGGGGGGGCCGGCACGCGATCGAGGTAGAGCAGCTGGTAGAGGCCCAGCCGCAGCGCCACGCGTGCGGCGGGGTCGAGAGTCTCAAGCGGGCGGCGCGAGAAGGCGGCGGCCACCACGTCGAGCGCGCCCTGCTGGCGCAGCGTGCCGTAGGAGAGCTCGGTCAAGAGGGCGCGCTCGCGCGGGTCGCGGGTGTGGCTGCGCAGGCGCACCAGCGCGTCACGCACGCGCCCCCCCTGGGCGTGGATCTGGAGCAGCAGGTCGGCGGCCAGATCGCGTGCCCAGACCATGCGTGCTGCTCCCTCCCGGCCGCGAGCGCTCGAGCGAGCCGGGCCGCGGCCAGGGTACCCCACGCGCCCGCACCGCAGGGCCCGTGCCACGGTGTGCCGTGGTAGAACGCCCGCTTCCCAGGAGCGTTCCATGGCCTACTCCTCGCGCGGTGCCGGCGGACGTTCGACCTCTCGCGGAGGCGGACGCAGCAGCTACTCGGCACCGCGAGGTGGCGGCGGCAACAACGCCATGCCCGCCGTCATCGCGGGCGTGGTCATCCTGGTCGTGGTGGTGGTCGCGGTTGTGGTGCTGGGCGGGAAGAAGAGCAAACCCGCCGAGTTGCCCCCCGCGCCCCCCCCGGTCGTGCAGCCGGCGCCGGTCGTGATCAAGAAGGGGCCGGAGCTCGGCCCGCGTCCCAACCTGCCCGCCGACATCATCGCCCGCGCCAAGGCGATGATGCCGAGGATCGAGACCGCCAGCGCCGAGGGCAAGAGGCTGGGCGACGAGGCGGTCAAGGCCAAGCAGGGAGGCGACCAGGAGACCTGGCAGGCCAAGCTCGAGGAAGCGCGCGAGGTATTCAAGAGCGCGCGCGACGAGTGGATCTCGATCGAAGACGAGCTGGCCACGTTCCTCGAGCGCAACCCCAGCCAGGGTTGGGACGAGAACATGCTCATGGACGCGTTCCTGAAGGGCGAGTCGCGCAAGGTGCAGCAGTTGATCGACGAGCCGCTCTCGGGCATGGCCAAGAGCGGCCGCGGACACTAGAGGCGCTCGGGGATCGGGGCGAGGTCCGGTGCCGGGCGTCTACTACAACACCAACGGCTTCGCCTTCCATCGGCTCGAGGACGCGCTCGAAGTTCTCGCGGCACTGGGTTACGAGGGCGTGGCGCTCACGCCCGACGTGGCGCACCTCGATCCCCAGCGTTCGACGTCGGCGGAGGTGGAGCGGGTGGGCGCACTGTGCCGCTCGCTGGGCCTCGCCACGCTGGTCGAGACGGGTGCCCGGTTCGTGCTCGACCCGGCGCGCAAGCACCGGCCCACGCTGCTCGACGAGCCCGCGGAGGCGGCGCGACGCTTCGAGTTCCTGGTGCGCTGCCTCGACCTGGCCGTGCGCCTGGGAGCTCCGGTGGTGAGCGTCTGGAGCGGGGTCCTGCCCGCGGGCCTGGAGCCGGAGATCGCCTGGGCCCGTCTGACGAGCGGCTTGCGAGCGCTGTGCGAGCAGGCCACCGCGCGCGGCCTGCGGGTGGGCTTCGAGCCCGAGCCAGGCATGCTGGTGGAGCGCGCCGCCGACTGGCCCCGGCTGCGCGACGCCGTGGCGCACCCGGCCCTGGGGCTGACGCTCGACGTGGGGCACTGCCTGGCCACGCGCGAGGGCCAGCCCGACCTCTGGGTGCGCCGTTACGCCGCCGACCTCGTCGTGCTGCAGCTCGACGATCACCGCGAGGGCGTGCACGACCACCTGATGTTCGGCGAGGGCCAGGTGGACTTCACGGGCCTGCGGGCCGCGCTCGAGGCCGTGGGCTACACCGGCCCGCTGGAAATCGAGCTCTCCCGGCACAGCCCGACGGCCCCCACCAGCGCGGCCCAGGCGCGCCGCTTCGTGAAGGAGCACCTGGCCCGCTGAGCCGCTGCCGTGGCCGAGCGCAGCCCCAGGCCGTGATCCACAGCATGCCGCGGGCCCAACCTCCTGTGGGGGTCGGCTGGGCGCCGCCTTGAGGCCTGCGTCGCGGTGTGGTGCAATCTCCCCCTCGCAGAGCCTCCCCGACCCGACGGTCACCGTCGGAGCCTTCACCCCCGGAGTCCGCATGGGTCCGAACCTCAGCCCCGAGCCCATCGACCCCGAGCCCGCCGACGAGGTGCCGCCCAGCGACGTGCCGAGCGAGGCGGACTTCGAGGCGGCCGGACTCGGGGCAAGCGAGGGTGAAGGTGAGGGGGACGCTGGGGGCCTGA
>JANOFW010000089.1:0-17344 GCA_031413835.1 Planctomycetia bacterium | reverse complement strand
CGCGGGACTGGGGGCGCCCGGGCCCCCGCGTCGACCTGTGGTAGCCGGACCACCCGGCGCCCGCCGCGGCGCCCCACCGCACCCCATCCAGCCCCCCGACGTGCCAGGGATCGAGTTCCGGGATGGAAGGCGGGGGAAATGCCCCTGCAGGCGGCGGCAGTTGCACTCGGCGGCTCACATGAACATGGGCAGCAGCCAGGGAAGGGCGGTCACCAGGACCCAGGCCCCGAGGGCGGCGCCCAGACCGAGCGCTCCGGCCCCGTCCGACGCCGGATCGCGGCGCGGGGTCCGCCGGGGGGAGGAGGGTTGACGCGAGCCCACGCAGGCCATATAATGAGAATGAGTCGCAAAATCAACAACGGGACGGAGCGCCGCCGCATGTGGGGAGCCTTTGCGTGGAGCCGAGGGGACTGCGTCGGCCAGACGTGCTTCGAGGGGCCCTGGGGCGGTTCACCGCCGCCCAAGGCGAGGGGCTGGCTTCGGCGCCAGGGGGCGCCGCCGGCCCCCGCGGTCGTGATCTCGGCCAACGTCGGCCCCGTGGCGCTCACGATCTGCATGGCGCCGCCCTGCACCTGCTGCGGTCGCGCACGCTGGCACGGCCCGACGCTCAGCCGCTAGGGGGGGCAGCCCCTGTGGGATCGGCGCGGGTGGCCGCGCCCCACCTTGCACTGGGCAGGGGATGTGACAACTTGGCAGATTCATGGCCGAACGTAGCACACCGAGCCTGGCGATCCTGGTCGTGGAAGACGACCGCACCCATGCGGATCTGATCGCCGAGGTGCTCGGGGCCGAGGGCCACCAGGTGACCCTGGCCGCCTCGGGCGCCGAGGGCCTGAGGCTCCTCGACCGGCCCGGCATCGAATTGGTCGTGACCGACCTGCGCTTGACCGACCGCAGCGGCATGGACCTCGTCAAGCGCTGCTCCGAGCTGCGCGGCGAGGGGGCCGTGCCGCAGTCACTCGTGGTCACGGGTTTCGGGTCGGTCTCCGGAGCCGTCGAGGCCATGCAGGCCGGGGCGCTGCACTACCTGCAGAAGCCGCTCGACGTCGGCATCCTGCGCGAGACCGTGCGCTCGGCGGCGCGGCACATCGCGCTGGCGCGCCGCAACCGTGAGCTGGCGACGGCTATCGACAAGACCTTTGCCTTCTCCGGCATCCTGGGCGACACGCCGGCGATGCAGCGCGTCTTCGACGTCATGAATCAGGTGGCCGACACCGACGCCACCGTGCTCATTCGCGGCGAGAGCGGCACCGGCAAGGAGCTGGTGGCGCAGGCCCTGCATCGCACCGGGCCGCGCCGCAGCGGGCCGTTCATCCCGGTCAACTGCGCCGCGTTGGCCGAGGGCGTGCTCGAGAGCGAGCTCTTCGGCCACGAGCGCGGCGCCTTCACCGGCGCGCACACGCGTCGCAAGGGACGCTTCGAGGCGGCGCACCGCGGCACGGTCTTCCTGGACGAGGTGGGCGACATGCCCCTCTCTACCCAGGCGACGCTGCTGCGCACCCTGGAGTCGGGCGAGATCGTGCGTGTGGGGTCCAACGAGGCCTTCCGGGTGGACGTGCGCCTGATCGCGGCCACCAACCGCGACCTCGAGGCCATGGTGGCGGACGGCTCCTTCCGCGAGGATCTCTCCTTCCGCCTGCGGGTGGTGGTGCTGACGCTGCCCCCGCTGCGCGAGCGGCTCGCCGACCTGCCGCGGCTGGCCGAGCACTTCTTGAAGGAGGCCGCCCGCCGCCACGGCCGGCCCGCCACCACGTTCTCGCCCGAGGCGCTCGAGGTGCTGATGGCCTACCGCTGGCCCGGCAACGTGCGCGAGCTCAAGAACGCCATCGAGTCGATGGTGCTGATGTCGCGCGCGGCGGTCCTGCCCCCGGACATCATCCCCCCCTACGTCCGGCCCGCCGACGCGGGCCCCGCCCCCCTGCGGTCGCTCTCGAGTGTGCCGGTGGCCGAGGTCGAGCGCGCCCTGATCGTCAACACCCTGCGGGACGTGGGCGGCAATCGGGAACGCGCTTCGCTACTGCTGGGCCTGAGCACCCGCACCCTCTACCGCAAGATCCGCGAGTTCGGCCTCTCCCGCCGTGGAGACCCCGCCGAACCGGCAGACCCCGGCTAGAGGACGTGCCGAAACGGCACGGCGGACCGCTTGCCACGGGCCGGGGAGGACAGCGCGCCCCCCCGGCCCCCCAACCCTCCCCACACCCCGCGCTGGGAACCTGAGACACCCATGGAACGCATCATCGGCATCGACCTGGGCACGACCAACAGCGTGGTTGCGGTCATGGAAGGCGGCGAGCCCCGCGTGATCGTCAACGCCGAGGGGCATCGCCTCACGCCCTCGGTGGTCGCCTACACGGAGGGCGGCGAGCGCATCGTGGGCCAGGCGGCCCGCCGCCAGGCCGTCACCAACACGGTCAACACCATCTACAGCATCAAGCGCTTCATGGGGCGGCGACACGCCGAGGTGGCCACCGAGGAGAAGATGGTCTCCTACAAGGTGGTGGGGGCGCCGGGGGAGCTGGTCAAGGTGGACGTGCGCGGCAAGACCATCACGCCGCCGGAGATCAGCGCGGTCATCCTGGGGGCCTTGAAGAAAGCGGCCGAGGACCACCTCGGCCACCCGGTCAAGGACGCGGTCATCACCGTGCCGGCCTACTTCAACGACGCCCAGCGCCAGGCCACGAAGGACGCGGGCCAGATCGCGGGCCTTAACGTCAAGCGCATCTTGAACGAGCCCACGGCCGCGGCGCTCTCCTTCGGCCTCTCGAAGGAGAAGCAGGGCAAGATCGCCGTCTTCGACCTGGGCGGCGGCACCTTCGACATCTCGATCCTCGACATGGCCGACGGCGTCTTCGAGGTCAAGGCCACCAACGGCGACACGCACCTGGGCGGCGACGACTTCGACCAGATCCTGGTGGACCACGTGGCCGCGCAGTTCAAGAGCGAGAACGGCATCGACCTGCGCCAGGACACGATGGCCCTCCACCGCGTCCGCGAGGCCTGCGAGCGCGCCAAGATCGACCTCTCGGGCGCGATGCAGGCCACCATCAGCCTGCCGTTCATCACGGCCGACGCCGCCGGCCCCAAGCACCTCACGGTCACGCTCACGCGCGCCAAGTTCGAGCAGCTCATCGAGCCCATCCTCGAGCGCGTGCGCCGGCCCTGCGAGACCTGCCTGAAGGACAGCGGCATCGCGGCCAAGGACCTGAACGAGGTGCTGCTCGTGGGCGGCAGCACGCGCGTGCCGCTGGTGCAGGCCCTGGTCAAGGAGATCTTCGGGCGCGAGGGCAACAAGACCATCAACCCCGACGAGAGCGTGGCGCTGGGCGCCGCCGTCCAGGGCGGCATCCTCTCGGGCGACAAGACCGTGCAGGACCTGCTGCTCCTCGACGTCACGCCGCTCTCGCTGGGCGTGGAGGTCCAGGGCGGCCTGATGCACGTGCTCATCGCGCGCAACACGACCATCCCCACCCGCAAGTCGGAGGTCTTCTCCACCGCGAGCGACAACCAGCCGCAGGTCGAGGTCCACGTGCTCCAGGGCGAGCGCAAGATGGCCATCGACAACCGCACGCTGGGCAAGTTCACGCTGGCGGGCCTCCCCCCGGCCCCCCGCGGCCTGCCGCAGATCGAGGTCAGCTTCGACATCGACGCCAACGGCATCCTGAACGTCACCGCCAAGGACAAGGGCACCGGCAAGGAGCAGAAGGTCGTCATCCAGTCCTCCTCGGGCCTGGCCAAGGAAGAGGTCACGCGCATGCAGCGCGAGGCCGAGGAGCACGCGGCCGAGGACGAGAAGCGCCAGGCCGCCGCCGAAGCCAAGAACAAGGCCGAGTCGCTGGCCTACGAGACCGACAAGCTCCTGAAGGAGCACGGCGAGAAGGTGGACGCGGCCACCCGCGAGCGCATCCAGGAGAAGAAGAAGGCGCTGCTGGCGGCCAAGGACGACGGCGACCCGGACAAGATCGAGAAGGCCGTCGAGGAGCTGATGGAAGCCAGCCAGGAGATCGCCAAGAAGGTCTACGCCCAGTCGGCCCCGCCTCCGGGGGCCGCGCCCGAGGCCGGACCCGCTCCCTCCGGGGGCGCGGCGCCCTCGGGCGACGACAAGGTCGTGGACGCCGACTACACCGTGAAGTGAGCAGGGCGGCGCCGCAGCGGCGCCTGCCCGCTCACTTCACAGATGGTGCGGAGGGCCCTGGAGCGAACGGGAGCTTGGCTCCTGAGCGCACGACCAGGGCGCCGGACTCGAGCTTCCAGTCGCCGCGCAGGAAGGCGGCGATGACCTGCGGGTAGAGCAGGCGCTCGGCCTCTTGCACGCGGTGCGCCAGCGTCTCGGGCGTGTCGTCGGGCAGCACGGCGACGGCGCGTTGGGCCACGATCGGCCCGCCGTCCACCTCGTCGGTCACGACGTGCACGCTGCAACCGCTGAGCAGGTCGCCGGCGGCGAGGACGGCCCGGTGCACGTGCTCGCCGTAGCAGCCTTTGCCACCGTGGCGGGGGAGCAGGCTCGGGTGCACGTTGAGCACGCGGCCGACGAGGTCGGGGGGCACGTCGAAGAGCGTCAGGAAGCCGCCCAGCACGACCAGGTCCGGCGCGCAGGGCGTCAGGGCATGGCCCAGGGCCTGCGAGTAGGCCGCCCGCCCGCGCCAGGCCTTGCGGTCCACGACGAGCACGGCGATGCCGCGTTCGCGCGCACGGTCCAGGCCCGCCACGCCCGGCCGATCGCTGACGACGAGCACCACCTGGCCGCCAACCTCGCCGCGATCGATGGCCGCGAGCAGGTTCACGAGCGTGGAGCCCGCGCCCGAGAGCAGGAAGGCGATCTGGCCGGGGACGGGGGTCACCGCGTGCGCCGGCCCGCGGGGCTAGCGGGGCGCCGGGGGCGCATTGCCGCCGACCCGTTCGCCGGCATAGGCGGCCCGGGGGTTGTGTTCGGGTAGCAAGCTGGCGCCCCAGACCGTGCCGGCCAGGTCCTCGCGGCTGCCCAGCTCGGAGAGGATCATGCCCGCCTCGGCCACATGCTTCTCGAGCTCGAAGCGCTCGCGGTTGATCTTGTCGCGCTGCGCGGGCGTCAGCGGCGGCTTGGGGGGGTGCAGGGCCAGGTCGCTCTCGAAGCGCAGCACGGCCTCGTGGTGGGCCTTGAGGTCGAGCCAGAGCTTGGCGGCCTGCATCTCCAGGCCCAGCCCGCCCAGACGCTTCATCACGGCCTGCTCGCGGGCCGGGTCCTCGGCGCCCGCCTTGAGCTTGTAGGCCATCCAGCGCTGCTGGGCCTGCGGTCCGTCGCCGGCCATCTCGGCCAGCACGGCCAGGGCGCGCAGATCCTCGGTGGCGAAGGCGAAGCGCTCCTTGCCTCCGTAGAAGAAGAGGCGCTCGAGCAGCGTCTTGGGGCCCATCTCGACGAACGCGAGCTTCATCTTGTTGGGACAGGTCAGGCCCTCGGGGCCCACGTCGGTGACCTTGACCTTCTTGCCGTCGGGACCTTCGAATTCGACGTCGGTCCACTGCTTGGCGGCGAACGCGCTCACCAGGTTGGCGTAGAGGCCCGCCAGGGCGCGCGCGTCGCCGAGCAGCTCCTGGTTCAGGGCGACGTACTCGGCGCGGCGCATGCCCTCGGCCAGCCGCTTGGGGTCGCCGTCGAGCGCCGCGAAGTTGTTCGTCCAGCAGATGCCGCGGCCGGGCTCGCGCAGCAGGTTGATCACCTGGAAGGTGTCGAGCCGGTCCTGCGCGCGCTGCTTGTCGATCTGGAGATCGACCTTGCGGCGCAGGTCCTGGGCGCCGTCCTCCGCCGCGCCCCGGTGCCTGCGCAGGAGCTCGCTGGGTTCGCTGATGTCGGTGGGCTCGGGCTCGGGGAGCGCCTCGCGGTAGGCCTCGAGGTAGGCCGCGGCCTTCTCGATCGACTCGATCGTGCCGGCCTCGGCCAGCTTGGCGCCCTTGCCCAGCTGATCGCCGTGGATCTGCGCGGCGCGCACCTCGAGCACGTTCTTGAAGAGGGTCTGGCCCGGCCAGTCCTCGCCGGGGAACAGCTCGGCGAAGAGCTTCTTGCGCTCCTCGTCGCGCAGCAGCGGCAGGTCGATCTGGCCCACGACGAAGCGCGGGTTGGCCCACTTCTCCTGGAGCTGCTTGATGGCCTCCTTCGAGACCAGGCGCGCGGCCTCCCACCAGGGGGCGGGCTTGTCCTCCGCCTCGGGGACCACGGCGGCGTCGTGCTTCGCGCGCAGCTCCTGCAGCTCGCGAGTGAAGTCGGCGACGGCGGTCTTCCGCGCCTGCTGGTAGCGCGAGTCCACGACCTTGAGGTCGTTACGCTTGGAGGCGATGCCTTGCGCCTCGGCGCGGATCTCGGCGACCAGCAGGAGGACGTCGGGGTCCTGGCCGAACTTCTCGTGACCCTCCAGCTCGACGGCTAGCGCTTCGAAGTCCTGGAGCAGGCCCTCCCACTTGACGTCCGCCCAGGTGTCCTCGAGGCGCCATTGCGCGGCCTTGGTCTTGAGCTCGAAAAAGGGCCCTCGCGACGTCGCGAGAAAGGCAAGGCGCGCATCCTTCTCGGCGCTGGCCGCGCCCGCGGCGGCCTGGTTCCTGAGGCGCTGCTCCTCCGCGAGCTCTGCGGCGGACTTCTGGGGCGGCGGCGCCTCGCGCGTGAGCACGTAGCCCACCACGCCCGCGGCGACGAGCACCAGCGCCAACGCGATGACCAGCGGCCTGCGGGAGTGTGGCTGGATGCCGTGCTCGGCCAGACCGTGCTGGACGCGGATCTTGTCGAGCGCCGTGTAGAGCTCGTCGGCGTTGGTGAAGCGCTCGGCGGGCTCCTTCTGCATCAGCCGGAAGACGACGTCGCTGAGATCCTTGGGGACGTCGGCCTTCCTGTCGGTCACGCGCGGCACGGGCTTGTTCAGGTGCCCGAGCAGGATGTCCTTGACGGTCGTGGCCGGGTAGGGGTTGGCGCCCGTCAGGATGCGGTAGAAGGTGCAGCCCAGGCTGTAGAGGTCGGTGCGCGTGTCGATCTCGCCCTTGCGGCGGATGGCCTCGGGCGAGATGAAGTGCGGCGTGCCGATGATGCCCTGCGCCAGCAGGTCGGCGCTCTCGCTCTTCTTGGCCAGGCCCAGGTCGCAGAGCTTGGCGCTGCCGTCCTCGGCCAGCATGAGGTTGTCGGGCTTGACGTCGCGGTGCAGGATCCCGCGCTTGCCGGCGAAGATCAGCGCGTTGGCGGAGTCGAGGAACCAGTTGAGGGCCGCGCGCCACTCGGCCGGCTTCTCGCGGATCTTGTCCTCGATCGCGCCCCCGGGCACGAACTCCATCGAGAAGAAGTAGTGTCCGTCGGCCTGGCCGACGTCGTAGACCTGCACCACGTTGGGGTGGTTGAGCGCGCCGGCGGCGCGCGCCTCGTTCAAGAACTGGTCCACGAAGGCGGAGTCGGAGACAAACTTCTCGCTCAGCACCTTGAGCGCCACCTCGCGCTTCAAGGACACCTGCTCGGCGATGTAGACGGCGCCCATGCCGCCCTGGCCGATCTTCTTGAGCACGTGGTAGCCGGCGAGGTTCTTGCCCACGAGCTCGTCGGGGGGCAGCTCCTTCTGGGCCGGGGGCTTCACGGGAGGCGCGCCCGCGGCCCGGGGCTGGCCTGCCTGCCCGGCGCCGGCGTGCGGGCCGCCGTTGCCGGTCGACGCCGTTCCCCCGCTGGGGGCGCTGGGAGCGGGGCCCACGTAGGTGGCCGCGAGCGAGGAGGACGCGCTCGGCGCCGGCGCGGGCGCCTGCGGGGCGCGGTTGGGCTCTGCCGGCATGTCCGCGAGGCCGTCGGAGAGCAGCCGCAGCACGGTGAAGCCCAGGCGGATCTCGTCGCCGGGCTTGAGGCTCGTCTCGCGCGAGACCGGCTGGCCGTTGAGCTGCGTGCCGTGCGTGGACTTGAGGTCGCGCAGCCACACGCCGTGGCCGCCGCCGTCGACCTGGATCTCGCAATGGCCCTTGCTGACCTTCATGTCGAGCACGCGGATGGCGCTGGTGCCGTCGCGGCCGATCACGTAGACGCCAGGCTGCTTGAGGCCCCAGGTCTTGCCCGCGTCCTGGCCGTGCTCGATCTTGAGGCGCACGCTCATGCGCGCCGTCCCTCGGCGGACGCATCGCCCGCGCCGGCCGCCTCGCCGAGAGCGCTGGGGCCGGCGTCCTCCTGGGCCAGGCCCTCGAAGACGGCGGATCCCAGGCGCACCAGCGTGGCGCCCTCCTCGACCGCGAGCTCGAAGTCCTCGCTCATGCCCATCGAGAGGCCTGCGGGCGGGGCGGCGCCCACGCCAGAGCGGCAGGCCGCGTCACGCACCTCGCGCAGCGTGCGGAAGGCGGCCCGGGTCTCGGATTCGTCGGCACCCAGGCGGGCCATGGTCATGAATCCCACGGGGAGCAGGGAGGGCAGATCGGCCAGGGCCCTCACGAACGACGGCACCTCGGCCGGCGCGATCCCGCCCTTGTGCGGATCGTCGGCAGCGTTGACTTGGATATATACGGGCCAGGGCGCTCCATTGCCCGCGCGAACCGTGGCGAGCGCCTGCGCCAGGGCCAGCGAATCCAGCGCGTGGAAGACGTCGAAGAGTTGGAGCGCCCGGGCGGCCTTGTTGCGCTGGAGATGCCCGATCAGGTGCCACTCCCAGCCGGGCGGCGACAGTGGGCGCCGGGCTTGGGCGGCCTGGACCCGGTTCTCGCCGACGGCCAGGATCCTGGCGGCCGCCAGGAGCGGGAACCAGGCCGCCGGGGCGCTCTTGGTCACCACCAGGAGCCCGACCCGATCGGCCGCGTGCCGCCCGCGGGCCCTGGCAGCCTCGATCCGGCGCTCCAAGGCGCGCAGATTGGCGGTCAGGCGGGAGAGTCGGGGGTCGAGCACGCGGATAGGCCCACCAGCATCCTACTGTTGCGGAGGCAGCGAGTCACGCGGGGAGCCCTTGCCGTGGCCCTCGCCTTTCGTCCTAAGACCTGCTGCCCCATGCACTTTGGGCGGTCTGGGCCCAAGGAAGCAACCCTTGACACCCCAAGGCGTGCCCCCTATAAGGTCGCGGACAGGTGGAGTCGGCGCAGGGCTCTCAGTATGCCCGTCGCACGGCTGCTGCCAGTTCGTCGTTTCCCCTGCCAAGTTTTTCGCCCACGACACCGTCGTGTCCAAACCGGTTCGCCGCCCGACATCCCCCGCTGTGAGAACGCCCATGCGAGGCACCTCCTCCACCCGCCGCCCGACCCTTCGAGGCAAGTCGTTGTCCATCCTCAGCGCGCGTCTTGCCGTGCTCGGCGCGCTGGCCCTGGGTGGCCTGACCTCCGACCTGGGCTTGTACGGCCTCGCGGCCGACAGCGCCACGGCCGAGGGCGGCGATGCGCTGCGACCGGCTCGCCGCCTCGAAGGCCCGACCACCATGGCGCGTGCCGGCGAGCAGGCGCTCGAGCGGCTGCCCTGGGACATGAGCATCGTGCGCACGAAGATCGGCGCGGGCCGCCCGGCGGCCATCGCCGCCGTCTACCTGATGAGCCAGGATCTGCTCGTCATCGAAGAGAACGGCCGCGTCACCTGCCTCGCTCGGCGCGATCTGCAGCCCCGGTGGATGTGGCCGCTGTCCGGCTCGTTGCACCGTCCGCCCGCCGAGGGCTCCGGTCACTACGTCTTCCTCGTGCGCGGCGCCAACGGCGCCTACGCCGTCCACGCGCTCTCGCGCCGCACCGGCGTGGACACGCACGGCTTCCCGGTGCGTCTGCCCTACGGCGTCTCCGGAGGCGTCGGTGCCAACGCCGCGATGGTCTGGATCAGCGCCCTGGGCAGCGCCTACGACAACAAGACGCTCACCAGCCTGAACCTGGCCAACGGGCGTCCCGGCTGGGGCTGGTACACGACCGGGCTGCTCACGGCCGACCCGGTCCTCGACCCCAGCGGCAAGCTGCTCGTGGTCTGCAGCGACGACGGCGTGGTGCTGGGCATCGAGGCCACCGCGCAGACGCCCCTGGAAGCGGCCTGGAGCGTTCGCGGCCTGGGCGCCATCACGGCCACCCCCGCCGTCACGCCCGACCACCTGATCGTCGGTGGCCACGACGGCCTCGTGCGCTGCCTGGACATCCGCTCCGGCGAGGTGCACTGGATGCAGAACCTGGGCGACGCCGTGAAGAGCGACCCCTGGGTGCTCGGCGCCGTCGAGACCGAGGAGCGTTCGACGGGCGTCGAGGGCGCGCCGCCGATCAAGGTGGACGTCTTCAAGGGCCTGGTCTTCGCCCGCAGCACCGGCGGCCTGAGCTGCTTCAACCTGACCGACGGGGAGCTGCTCTTCAACGACACCAACGGCGGCAAGCCCCTGGTGCGCCAGGACAAGTGGGTGGTCACGCTCGACCGCAACCGCATGGCCACGCTGCGTGACGCGAGCGACGGCTACAAGGTCAAGGGCCGCCTCAACCTCGGCATGTTCGACCTGATGCCCGCGAACGAGACCGGCGGCGCGATCTACGGCGTCACGGCCGACGGCTACCTGGTCGCGGCCGTCCCGCGCTGAAAGGCTCGTACGGCGGGTCCCTGACGGGACGGCCGTCCTGCGCCTTTCAGATGACCGGAAGATGCAGGGGGCGCGGGGGCGGGTCGAAGGGCGCTGGCGCTACCGGAGCGCCCGGGCGGGGGTAGACTTGAGGGGCAGTCCGCTAGGAGCGCCCGCGTGAACGAGCTGAGTTTCCTGCAGCTGGCCGGCATCCCGGGCGGGATGGAACTGTGGATCATCCTGCTCATCATCCTGATCCTCTTCGGCAGCCGCCTGCCGGGAATCGCGCGCAGCCTGGGCCAGGGCATCAGCCAGTTCAAGAAGGGCCTGAGCGACGTCCAGGACGAGAACGACAAGGGCCCGAGCGCCAAGGGCCCCTCGAAGGACGACGCGCACAAGCCGTCGTAGAGCCCCATGCTCGGGGGACGCGCTCCAGATCTGGGCCCTAGCCCTCGGAGAGCCGCAGCGCGGCCACCTCGATCGTCGCGGGCGTGAGGGCGTGGGTGGCGTCCAGGCGCGCGCCAAGCACCCAGGCGATCCCCGAGGCGCCCTCGACCACGAGCGTGGCGCGGCGCGCCAGGCGCGGCACCCCATGACGCGCGAGCCACTGCTCCACTTCGACCGCCCCCCGCGCCCCCCGACCGAAGGGCACGAAGCGATCTCCCGGCTCGAGCCGTCGCAGCCGCGGCGCGGGTCCCAGGCGCTGCGCATCCAGGGCCGCCGCGAACGGGACCGCCTCGCGCACGAAGAGGTCGAGGTCGAAGGAGGCGCGGGGCACGAGGCGCAGGTCCAGGTGCCAACGCTCGAGCGGGGGTGGCGCGCGCCGCAGCAGCCAGACCCAGCGCGGCGTGACGCGTAGCGCCAGACCCCGAGGCAGGTCGAGCGCGCCCCCGGCCACGAGCAGGCCGCGGATGCGCTCGACGTGCCGGCGCGTGAACCAGGGACCGCTCGCGTCGGCCCCGAGGCACGCACCGAACGCGCGCAGGGCCTCGGCCAGATCCGCGGTCGAGCGCCCCTCGAGCAAGGCGCGAGGCAGCCGCGTGGCGGCTCCCGGCGCGTGCAGGTGCGTGGCGGCGGCGACCGCGATGCGCAAGGCGCCGTGGCGCCGTTCGAGGCGCGCTTCGAGGCGTCGCGCCAGGGCCGCGAGGGTGGCCGTGGCGTCCACGCTGCGGGCTTCCAGCGCTTCGAGGCGCCGACGCAGGTCGTTGCGCTCGCCCGGCAGCCGGTTCGTCGGATCCTCGCGCCAGGCGAGGCCCACGCTCCGGCTCCAGGCGCGCAAGCGCTCGGGATGCACCCCGAGCAGCGGGCGCACCACGCGCAGGCGTCCGCCATCGAGCGTGCGCGTGGGGCGCATGCCCGTGAGGCCGTGGGGGCCGCTGCCGCGCAGCAGGCGTGCCAGCACGGTCTCGGCCTGATCCCGCAGGTGGTGGCCGACGGCCACGGCCGTGCAGCCCGACTCGCGCGCCAGGGCCGCCAGCGTGGCGTAGCGCCAGCGCCGGGCGGCCTCTTCGCCGGAAGCGGGGGGGCGCGGGGGGCCGGCCGTCACGAGGGGCAGGCGCAGGCGCGCCGCGAGGGCCCCGACCAGCGCGCGGTCCAGGGCGGCCTCCTGCGGGCCCCGCCAGCCATGGTCGAGGTGCGCCAGCGTCAGGTCCAGTGGCAAGCCGTGCTCCCGCGCGGCCCCCAGCAGCGCTGCCAGGGCCACGCTGTCGGCGCCGCCGCTCAGCGCCACGAGCACGCGCTCCCCGGGCGCGAAGAGCCCTGCCGCCCCCCAGGCGGCGACCAGGCGCGCGAGGTCGAGGGGCTCGGCCAACGGCGGGGCGGTCGGGCGCAGGAGCGGTATCCTCCGGGCCCCAACCTACCCCTGAGGGAGCCGCCATGGCGATCCGCGTCGCGATCAACGGGTTTGGCCGCATCGGCCGCGTCATGTTCCGGCTCATGCACCGGGCCAAGGGCCGCTTCGAGGTGGTGGCGATCAACGACCTCGGCCTGCCCGAGGCGCTGCTCAACCTGCTCAAGTACGACTCCACCCACGGCCGCTTCGCCGGCGAGGCGCTCCTGGAGCCCGGCCATCTGGTCGTGGACGGCCAGCGCCTCCCCCTGCTGCAGGAGAAGGACCCCGCCAAGCTGCCCTGGGCAGCTCGCGGCGGACCGATCGTGGT
This sequence comes from Planctomycetia bacterium, assembly GCA_031413835.1. Taxonomy (GTDB): domain Bacteria; phylum Planctomycetota; class PLA2; order PLA2; family JAEUHO01; genus CAXQZU01. The sequence continues at coordinate 4,710 of JANOFW010000089.1, read as the reverse complement.
CGAGTCCACGGGCAAGTTCACCACCCGCGAGCAGGTCTCGCTGCACCTCGCGGGCGGCGCCTCGAAGGTGCTTCTGACCGTGCCTCCCAAGGACGCGCTCGACGCGCTGATCGTGATGGGCGTGAACGACGCGACGCTCAAGCCTGAGCACCGTCTGGTGAGCAACGCCTCCTGCACCACGAACTGCCTGGCGCCCATGGCCAAGGTGCTCCACGAGCGCTTCGGCATCCTGCGCGGCCTGATGAACACCGTGCACGCCTACACCAACGACCAGGTGATCCTCGACCTGCCGCACAAGGACCTGCGCCGCGCGCGCTCGGCCGGCCAGAACATCATCCCCACCACGACCGGCGCCGCGCGCGCCGTGGGCAAGGTGATCCCTGCCCTGGCCGGCAAGCTCGACGGCTTCGCCCTGCGCGTGCCGGTGCCCGACGGCTCGCTCGTGGACCTGACTGCCGTGCTCTCGCGCGACGTGACCAAGGAGGAGGTCAACGCTGCCATGAAGCAGGCCTCCGAGGGCCCGCTCAAGGGGCTCCTCAGGTACAACGAGGATCCGATCGTCTCGAGCGACATCGTGGGCGACACGAGCTCCTGCATCTTCGACGCGCCCCTGACCATGGCCAACGGATCGCTGGTCAAGGTCTGCGGCTGGTACGACAACGAGGTGGGCTACAGCGCACGCTGCCTCGACCTCTTGGAGCGCATGGCCTAGCCCAGGGGACGGGGAGGGCCCCTCCCTCGCCCCTCGCGGTACGATGACGGGCCATGACGGTCAGCCCCCGCCGCGTCCAGATCGCCCCGTCGCTGCTCTCGGCCGACTTTGCCGCCCTCAAGGCGGAGATCGCCGATGTCGTCAAGGCAGGCGCCGACCTGCTGCACCTCGACGTCATGGATGGCCACTTCGTGCCCAACATCACCTTCGGGCCCCCTGTGGTCGAGAGCATCAACCGGGCCACCGACGCCTGGCTCGACTGCCACCTGATGATCTCGCACCCGTCGAAGTACGTGGAGGCCTTCTGCGACGCCGGGGCCGACCAGGTCTCGATCCACGTCGAGGCCCCCGACGACCTCGACCTGGCCATCCGCCGCATCCGGGCCAAGGGACGGCGTCCGGGCATCGTGATCAACCCCGACACGGCCCTTGAGCGCGTGCGCCCCTGGCTCGCCAAGACCGACTTCCTCCTGGTGATGTCGGTGTTCCCCGGCTTCGGAGGCCAGAAGTTCATGCCCCAGGTGCTCGACAAGGTGCGTGCGTTGCGCGCCGAGGGCTTCCAGGGCGAGATCGAGATCGACGGCGGCATCAACCGCGACACGGCCCCGCTTGCCGTGGCGGCCGGCTGCGACGTGCTGGTGGCGGGCAGCGCCGTGTTCGGCAAGGCCGACCGGGCAGCCGCCATCCGCGAGCTGCGCGCCGGCAGGCAGGCCGCCTGAGCGGCAGGTCCGAGCCACAAGGAGGATCGATGGCGTTCTTCGGCAAGAAGAAGGAGATCCCGCTCGGCCTGTGGATGAAGTGCCCGGCGCCCGCCTGCGGGAAGATGGGCTTCACCAAGACCGTCGAGGAGAACCTGCACGTCTGCCCCGAGTGCGGCTTCCACATGAAGCTCTCGGCGCACACGCGCGTCAAGCAGCTGATCGACGAGGGCACGTTCGAGGCCATCGGCGAGCACCTCCAGCCCCGCGACGTGCTGCGCTTCGTGGACGCCGAGTCCTACGAGGCCAAGATCGCCAAGGCCGCGGCCAAGAACAAGGACGGCAAGGGCGCCACCGAGGGAGCGCTGGTGGGCCGCGGGAAGCTCGGCGGCCGCCCGCTGACGCTGTGCGTGATGGACTTCTCCTACATGGGCGGGTCCATGGGTGTGGTGGTGGGGGAGCGCTTCGCGCTGGGCGCCGAGGACTCGCTCTCCCGGCGCGTGCCGTTCGTCACCATCGCCACCTCGGGGGGCGCGCGCATGCACGAAGGCGCGCTCTCGCTGATGCAGATGGCCAAGACCAGCGCCATGGTGGCCCGCCTGCGCGAGCAGCGCGTGCCCTACGTCACGCTGCTGACCGACCCCTGCACCGGCGGCGTCTCGGCCTCCTTCGCCGCCCAGGGCGACATCACCCTGGCCGAGCCGGGCGCGCTGATCGGCTTCGCCGGCCCGCGCGTGATCGAGAGCACCCTCAAGACCACCCTGCCCGAGGGCTTTCAGCGGGCCGAGTTCCTGCTCGAGCACGGCTACATCGACCGCATCGTGCCGCGCCAGCGGCTGCGCGAGGAACTGGGCTCGATCCTCGACTACCTGGTGCGGCCCGCCGACACGCTCCCCACGGCGCAGGTTCGTTGAGCGTGACCCACGCGCCCGACGTCACGATCCGCCCGATCCTGGCCGAGGCCACGCATCCGCTGCGCCAGGAGGTCTTGCGGGCGGGCATGCCGCCCGAGGCCTCGATCTACCCCGGCGACGACGACACGCGCACCACGCACCTGGGGGCCTTCGACCCGGCCGGAACGCTGGTGGGCATCGCGACCCTGTGCAAGCCCGAGGACCGCGTCGCGGGCCAGGCGCCCTACCACAGCCCCGGCCTGCGCTTCCGCGGCATGGCCGTCGCGCCCGCGTGGCAGCGCAAGGGGGTGGGGGGGCTGCTCTTGACGGCCGTGCGCCACCTCGCCCGCGAGCGGGGCGCCCGGGAACTGTGGGCCAACGCCCGGGAGACGGCCGTGGGCTTCTACGTCAAGAAGGGCTTCAAGGTCGTGTCCTCGGAGTTCGAGATCGCGGGTCTGGGGCCGCACAGCGTCATCGCGCACGCGCCGTAGCCCTTCGAGGTCCTTCGGTGCCCTGCGGGCACTCGAAGTGCACCTCAGGGCCCCGCGCGGGATCGCGGGGCCCCCCCGGCCCCCCCCGCACGGGTAGACTTCCCGCATCCCTGGGAGGGCTGCCGATGCGCGCGTTCCTGAGCACCTCGTCGTGTCTGCTTGCGCTGGGCGCGCTGGCCAGCGCCGATCCTGGTGCGGGGCCGGCCGCGTCCTCCGAGGGGAGCCTGGCAGCGCCCGTGCGGCTCGAGGCCGCCGGGGCGTTCATCGACGTGGAGATCGGGCACGCGGCGCCGTTCGTCGTGGACTGGGACGGCGACGGCAAGCGCGACCTGCTCGTCGGGCAGTTCGGCTCGGGCAAGCTGCGCATCCACCGGAACGTGGGCACGAAGGGCGCGCCCAAGCTCGAGAGTTCCACCTTCTTCGAGGCCGGCGGGAAGATCGCCGAAGTCCCCGCGGGCTGATGCGTCGGCTTCAGTCCACAGGTTGTGGACCTCGACGGTGACGGGACGCGCGACGTGTTGACCGGCTGCTGGCCCGGCCAGCTGCACTTCTTCCGCGGCACGCCGGGCGGCGGTTTCGCCGCCTCGACGGCGCTCACCTTCGCCGACGGCAAGCCCATCGAGCTGGGCAGCGCCTCCACGGTCTTCGCGGCCGACTGGGAGGGCGACGGCGACCTCGACCTGCTCGTGGGCGACATCGACGGCCAGGTGCACCTCGTTCCCAACGCCAGCGGCGGCAAGGCGCTCTCCTTCCAGGCGGCGCAGCCCGTGCGCGCCGGCGGCAAGGATCTCGCGGTCGGAGGCGACTCCGGCCCCGTCGTGGCCGACTGGGACGTGGACGGCCGCCAGGACCTGATCGTGGGCGCCGGCGACGGCGCGGTCACCTGGTACCGCAACCTCGCCCGCGAGGGGGCTCCGATGCTGGCGGCGGGCGTCACGCTCGTGCCCTCGGCGCGGACCCCCGGGCGCCTGCAGGCGACGCAGGCCAGCGAGCCCGTCTGCGGCATGCGCACGAAGGTGGCCGTGGCCGACTGGAACGACGACGGCCGCCTCGACCTGCTGGTGGGCGACTTCGGCTCGAGCAGCTCGGAGGCGCCGACGCTCACGCGCGAGCAGACCAAGCAGCGCGACACGCTGCAGTCCGAGCAGCAGACGCTCGCCAACGACTTCTCCACGCGCTACCAGAAGGCCCTGCGCGAGGCCGCCCAGGCTGAGGGCCTCACCGTCGGCGAGGGCGAAGACTTCGAGCCCTCGCAGGACAAGGCCCTCATGTCGAAGATCAGCGAGCGCGCCATCGCCTCGCTCCAGGGTGACGGCGGCTTCATGCCCACCTACCAGAAGCGCATGGGGGAGCTCTGGCAGGAGCTCCAGCCGTTGATGCCCAAGCACGAGATGCACGGCCACGTCTGGTTCTTCGCCCGCACCGCCGGCGGCACGGTCGCCTCCGCCCCCGCGGCGGCCCCGGCCCTCGCGCCCGTCATCCTCCCCGCGCTGCCCCTGATCCCCTCCAAGCGCATGGTCGGCCCGGTCCCCGACGCCGCGCCGGCGCCCGAGGCGCGGCCGCTCGACCTCACCCCGCCGCTCGCAGCTCCTGCTCCCAAGCGCCCGCCGAGCCCGTCTCCGCCCCCGCGCTGCCGCTGACGCCGTCCCGCGCCCCCGAAAGTGGCGCCCCTCGCACCTGCTGCTACCCTCCCTCCCCGTCGGAGCCACCTTCCCCGGTAGCTCAGCTGGTAGAGCGGCGGACTGTTAATCCGTAGGTCCCTGGTTCGAGCCCAGGCCGGGGAGCCATCCTCGCAAGGCCATTCCTTGCGTGAGAGGGCTAAGGATGGCCCTCCCGCCCGTGTCCGTGTCGCGCGCCCTAGTGGTGCTGGCGAACGGTCGAAGTCACCCGCGAGCGGTCGCACGCGAACGCCATGG